>JAUXGP010000287.1 GCA_030621995.1 Psychrilyobacter sp. | reverse complement strand
TCCTGGAATAAGAGTGAGATCTCCCAATCCCTTTGCATCATCATCAAATCCTTTGAAGTTTGTTCCACCTTTAACCTCAAGATGCACAAGAGGTATTGCTACTCCATAGGCATAGTTTCCATTAAAAAACTCAGTCTTTGTGTTGTATATCATAGTAAGTAGATCCATCTTCATTGTGATATCTCCATCCACATTAACCCCTGTGTTTCTAATGGTTTTATTAGTGCTCGCATCATAATAATATATATCATTCCGTATAGTGAGACCATGAGGTGGCTCCAATGCCATTCCAAAATCTCCATATGTTCCAGGAATATAGTTACTATATCCGCCTTCAGCTCCATAAAGAATTGTCAAATGTAATAAGGACAATAAGAATACTATAATTTTTTTCATCTTTATAACCTCCTTTCTAATTTTATTTGTTGTGGCCTAAGTGCCGATAATTGCATACTCAATCTATGAGCATACTTCTTTATTCGACTATACTTGGTCTATTTCCTTTTTTTTTTTACCTTTTTTAAAAAATTTTAAAAGAAGGTAAAAAAATTAAAAAACACTACAATCTTATCTTCAATTAGATCATTCATAGAATTTTATAGTATACATTTCAAATGACTTAACCATCTCATCACTAACCAGTCTCTCTCACCTGTTTTAATCTATCTTTTCTTCTATACTCTTCTTAATATAATCAAAAAACTCATTGTATCTGAGCCTCACCAGCATGTCAGGAGATACTAAAACTATTCCATTTTCTCCCTTTATACTTAAATTTCCCAGCAGAGTTACCCTTCCATAGGTAGGATTTTCAGGGGAAATAGGAAGGGAGATGTGAGCTAGGGAAAATGTAAACTCCGACCATTTCAACCTACCGTCTCTGCTTTCATCCACCTCCCGACCATCGCTGTATCTGATTATAGAAACTTCATCGGTTAGCCTGTTTTTATAGTTACTAACTACAACTATATCACTGACTATTCCAGACTTCTTTATTCCTTTTCCAAAATCAATTTTTTGTATCTTGGGTTTATAGAAATCATTATACTTTCTATTGGCGTCAAAAATTGTTAACTCTCCGTCCTTATTCCCCATCTCTCTCAGCACTTTAAATAGTTCTGTGGTATCTACTGTGGCATCCTGTATAGATGTATATGCATAAACTGGTGGTAGTTCCTCCTTTGCTTTTTTATCAAGCTTTGATAGATTTCTCCTAGATTTTTTTATTAGATTATAAACTTGGATTCCTGGATTTTTAGGAAAGGAGTTGTATTTAGCCATATCATATTCAGGATAAATACTTAACCAGGCAAACTTACTAAAACCAGGAATCTTGCTGGTAATAATATCTAAAAATCCAAACTTCGCTATAGGATCGACCCCCATTGCAGGTGACAACCAGAAGATGCCGTCGGGTTTGGGTAACTCATTATCTTGTTTCATGTCATAGGTAATATACTGAAGGGTAGTCGTTGCCCCTGTTGAAAACCCCATCATATAAAACTTCCCCACATTAACATCCTGAATTTTCTTCTTAACCATTTTTGCTCCAAATTTTGCAGTTTTAGAAAAATCCTTCCAATTCAATTTTAAGAGTTCTCCAGGATAGGTTCCGTGATAGGGGTATCTCAGAGCTAATACATAGTAACCATTATCATAGAATATCTTAGCTATATCTCTCATAATGTAGGGAGAATCTGTTAATCCATGAAGCATTAATACTCCCCCCTTTATATTTTTAGGTATCATTTCAAAGGAAGCGTTCACATCCGTCTCCAGATAACCATAGGGAGAACTTCCAGACTCCCTTATGTACCTATTATTGTAGAGCCCTTCCTTCTTCTCCTCTACTTCCCTGTACCTTCCCTCTAAAAAGATCTTTTCATCTTCTAAATAGCTCTCTATATCGGTATATTTATCATAATCCAGTTCAGCCGTCATACTCATACCATGCCATGGCATAAGCTTCAGGTCATTATTAACGTATAGATAAGCTCTTATTAGTTGGATAACTGCTATTAATAAAATTAACTTCAGCACCCATTTCGATAAAAATTTAATCCCTCTCAACTTTATCCCCCTCTAAATTTATTATTTTCATATACTGCATTATACCCTATTATTTTAAAAAAGAGTGCCCTGAAAAAATCACTACACTAAGTTTACTTATTTTTATTATCCTGAATTGTCAATTTAAATCAGAAAATTTTACTATTATGAAAATGGACATATGCACTAATTTATTTGGATACGATATTTTACTAATCTCTTAAATGAACGTTGCAAAATATTTATTTTGTAATATTCATTTATAAATTCAATAAAATTAAGCTTAAAAGGACACTAAATTGCTAGTGTCCTTTTATTTATTATTTTTTAACATTTTGTCTTTGAACTCGTTGAAATTTTGTCCGTAAAAAGATCACATTGTAAAAAATTATTGAATTCTAAAATTTACACAAGTCGAGTTATTAATTTTAATCTTCTAAAACTTCTATAAGGTCTCCCTCTTTTATCTCTCCATCCTTTAAAATTTTAGTAAATATACCCTCTTTAGGCATAACACAGTCTCCTACTAATTTTTTTATTTCACACCCTACATGGCATTTTTTTCCTATTTGAGTTACCTCTTGGAGGGTCTCACCAATTTTTAACTTTGTCCCCACCGGTAATTCATATAAAACTATTCCTTCTGTTGTCAGATTTTCAGCAAATTTACCTGTAGAAAACCCTACCCCTTCTAAATTCTTCAATTTT
>JAUXGP010000202.1 GCA_030621995.1 Psychrilyobacter sp. | reverse complement strand
GTTTTATCGAAACTCCTAAGCAGGCTGTAGAAGAATTTGAAAAGCCAGCAAAAGAAGTGGTTACAGCTCAAATCTCAGGAATAGACATTATGGATCTAGATGATGCAGCATTAGAACTTATGAGAAGTGGGATCTATGCAGAAGCAGGGATGGGTTGTACAGGACCTATCATCTTGGTAAACGATGCTAACCAAAGTAAAGCAATAGTTATTTTAGGAGAAAAAGAATATATAGCGGTAGAAAAAACAAGCTGCTAAATAAAAAGGGAGAGCTTTCAACGGCTCTCCCTTTACTAAAGGTTCTATAGGTTATTCATCTCTCCAATGTCTCTCCTGCAATACAGGCCCTCAAAATTTATCTTATCCATGGAACTGTATGTATTTTTACAAGCTGTTTCTAAATTTTCTCCTACACTCACTATATTTATTACACGTCCACCATTGGTCAAGAGTTTATCCTCCTCCAATTTAGCTCCTGCAATAAATACCAGATCATCTACATTTGAAAGGCCGGTTATCTCATATCCCTTGTTATAATTTTCAGGATATCCACCGGACACTCCTACAACGCAGCAGGCAGAAGCGTCCTTCCATCTCATCTCAACTTTGTCCAAATTCCCATCTATGCACATCTCTAAAATTTCCAAAAAGTCATTTTCCATCAGCGGTAATACAGCCTGAGTTTCAGGATCTCCCAGTCTCATATTATACTCCAACGAATATATTCCTTTTTCCGTTATCATCAATCCGAAGAATATAACACCGTTAAACTTCATCCCCTCTGCCTTTAACCCCTCTAAAGTCGGGGTCATAATCTCATCGATAAAGCTTTTCATTATTTCAGATGTTACATATGGGTTAGGAGCTATTACTCCCATTCCACCTGTATTTAATCCAGTTTCTCCTTCACCGATCTTTTTATGATCCTTAGCAGATATAAATGGCACTATGGTATTACCATCGGTGATAGATAAGATCGAAGCTTCTACTCCTGTCAGAAATTCCTCTATAACTATCTCCGATCCAGCCTGGCTGAATTTATGATCTAACATCATATCCCTTACTGCTTCCACTGCTTCATCTTTATTCTGAGCTATGATTACACCCTTTCCTGCAGCCAACCCACTGGCTTTTACCACAGTAGGATATTCTATCTTATCCAAATATTTTACAGCACTCTCATAATCAGTAAAAATTTCATAGGCAGCTGTTTTAACCCCGTATTTTTTCATGAAGTCCTTGGAATAAGCCTTACTCCCCTCTAATATTGCCGATTTTTGATTGGGACCAAAGATAGTCAACCCTTTTTCTTCAAATTTATCTACTATCCCTCCTACCAGCAGCTCCTCAGAGCCTACCATGGTAAGTCCTATCTTATTATTACTTGCAAAGTTTACCATCTCTTCTGTGTCAGGCAGATTTATATTTTCACATCTATCCAGTAATTCAGTCCCTGCATTTCCTGGAGATACATAAATTTTTTCCACCTTATTATTTTGAGCAAATTTCCATGCAATAGCATGTTCACGACCGCCACTGCCTATAATTAAAATTTTCATAATTTACTCCCCTGATTTCAAATATTAGTTTTTTTAATCTTTTTTTTAATCATACAACTTTTAAATACTCTCTCCTTTATTTACAGCCTATGACTATGAAACTTAATTTTTAATCTCATTTATAAAAAAGTGTTAAATGAAATTTGAAATACCTTAATGTTTAAAATGTCTTATCCCTGTAAATACCATAGATATCCCATGTTCATTACATGCATCTATGGATTCCTGATCTCTCATGGATCCGCCAGGCTGGACTATCCCGCCAATTTTAGCTGCTGCACAGGCATCCACTACATCTCTAAATGGTAAAAATGCATCTGAAGCTAAGATTGCACCGTCTCCGGCTCTCTCAATAGCTTGTTTTGTAGCCCAGATTCTATTGGTTTCTCCGGTTCCTATTCCCTTGGCCATCCCATCTTTTACAACTACTATGGCATTGGATTTTACATGTTTTACCACCTTCATTCCAAATACTAAATCCGTCATTTCCGATGCTGTAGGAGATTTTTCAGTTACTACTTTAAAATCATTGGAGAATGCTGTATCTCTATCCTGTACTAAGATACCGCCATCTACCTTTACATATTCTATCTTATCACATGGTTTTTGATACGCTTTTATTATTCTTAAGTTTTTCTTCGTCTTTAATATCGTCAATGCTTCCTCTGTAAAATCAGGAGCTATTACTATCTCTAAGAATATCTTTTTTAATTCTTCAGCAGTTTTACCATCTACCTCTTTATTAAAAGCTACTATCCCGCCAAATATAGAAATAGGATCACAGTTATAAGCCTTCATATATGCATCATAGGTATTATCTGCAATTCCTACTCCGCAAGGTGTTGAATGCTTTAGTCCGCAGCAGGCAGAAACTTCAAATTCATTGGCTACCTTCCACGCCACATCCATATCTCTTATATTATTAAAAGATAGTTCCTTTCCGTTTAATTGTTCAAAGTCTTTCATAGCTCCATTTTCAGTTGTAGACACATAGTAAGCAGATTTTTGATGCGGGTTTTCACCATATCTCAGATCCATCTTCTTAACATAAGATGTACTCAAGTATTCCGGCATCTCTCCCTCCAATAAGAAGTTGGATATTGCTGCGTCATAGGCTGATGTCAGGTTAAATACCTTTCCTGCCAACCTCTTCTTAGTTTCAAAAGTTACTTCCCCCGCTTCCATCTCTTCCTTTACCACATTATAATCAGAAGTATTAGAAATTACCACTACATCTTTAAATGATTTAGCAGCAGATCTGAGCATTGTAGGCCCGCCGATATCTATAAATTCTACCTTGGCTTCAAATGAGATATCATTTTGTACCTCTTTAAAGAATGGATATAAGTTAACTATTACCATATCTATTGTAGTTATGTTTCTTTCATCTAAGGTTTTCATATGCTCCTCATTATCTCTGACAGCTAAGATCCCGCCATGGATAATCGGGTGTAAAGTTTTTACCCTTCCATCCAGCATCTCTTCCGCCTGTGTTACTTCTGCCACATCTAATACTGCTACATTATTTTCCTTTAGATGCCTGTAAGTCCCGCCTGTAGAGATTATCTCTACCCCTTGTGATATTAAAAAATTTGCAAATTCCACTATTCCTGTTTTATCAAAAACTGATATTAATGCTCTTTTCACTTATATATCCTCCTAATGCCTGCGGCAAAACTATTTCAACTCTTTCCTTGTTGTCGTTTACTCTTTCTTTTACTTTAAATTATTCAATACTTGTTCAATGGCCTTTGGCAATAACTTATGCTCTTCCGCCAATACTTTTCTTTGTAAAGTTTCCGCTGTATCTTCTGCCTCTACCTTTACCCTGCTTTGTTCGATTATCTCCCCTGTATCTACACCTGCATCTACATAGTGAACAGTACAGCCGGATTCATCTTCTTTGGCCTCTATCACAGCTTTATGAATTCTCATCCCAAACATTCCAGGTCCGCCAAATTTAGGCAGGAGGGATGGATGGATATTTATTATCCTCCCCCTCCTGTTATTTATAAAGTCTTCATCCAGGATAGATAGAAACCCAGCTAAAACTACCAGATCTACTCCATCTCCTAAATATTCATCTATCTTTTTGGAGATATCTTTTTTTAATATCTTCCTGTCAAATATTTTTGTCTCTATATGATTATCTTCAGCTCTTTCAAGACCATAACATTCCCTATCTGCTATAACACAGGATATCTCATATTTTACTTTTGATTTAGAAACAGTATCGATTATGGATTGCAGG
>JAUXGP010000100.1 GCA_030621995.1 Psychrilyobacter sp. | reverse complement strand
TAGGGGTATCCCTTGTGGATACCCTGCCTGTACAAGAGAAAGTTGTTGAAAAGATCGTAGAAAAAATAGTGTATGTAGAAAAAGAAGTCGCTGCTAAATCATCTGAAGAGGCAGCAGAAACTCCTAAAATCGCGGAAAAAACAGTGGATATAAGTATAGAGGATGTCCGGACAAATTGGAATGATATTGTAAATGAAGCCAAAAGAAGAAAGATGCCTTTAATCTCATTTTTATCCACTGCCACTCCTACAAGGGTGGAAGATGGGATCCTGCATATTGGATTCTATGCGGAGAATAGATTCCACAAGGAAAGTATGGAAAAGCCGTATTATAACGATGTATTTTTAGGAGTGCTCAAGGATAAATTTGGCGGCAGGGTAGCTGTAAAATATGATCTTTTAAATGAGAAGAATAAAGTTGTAGAGGAAAAGAGTGATTTTGTAGAGAGAGTAGTGGACTTTTTTGATGGTGAGCTTATCTAACTCTTAACTAATTATGGGAACTATGATACAATAGGGACTGTAGAAGTAGATGAAAAAGGGAGGCACAGACCATGATTAGAGTAACTTTAAATATTATCTTATTATTTTTAGCATCGTCATTGATACCGTTGGGGTCGTTTATCTTACCGGCCTATAAGATAAAAAGGATGCCTAAATTAAATTCTAGGGACAGACTCCTGGCAAACTTAATTTCTGGTGGAGTAATATATTTTATAGATGATAAATTGTTCTTTGTCTATGTAGGTTTTTTCCTGTTATTGGAAGGGATCTATTATCTGTTTGAAAGGACTTCTATAAAAACATTTGATAGAATTTTGATCTCAACTACAATAACTACAGCAGTGGGATACCTGCTCATGAGAACATTTATTGGGACACCAGATGATCTGATAACAATCATGGAGGGTATGTACAGGGAATATCTGTCTTTAGATCAGACTATGATAACTACCATGATGGGTTATATTAAACGGCATCTGCTATTTATAATGTTTACTTACCTGCTGGTGATAAATTATTTCACATATTTTATACTGAAGGGGAAGGAATACAGAAAATGGGATATCTCCTACCTGTGGGTACTGGTATATATAGTTACATTTTTTATAGATAAGACTTTAAAGATCGACAATTTTTATGTTAAAAATTTATATTCAATAAGTACTTTAATCTATGTAATTTATGGAGTTAAAGTGTTATATAGTATGTTCAGAAAAAAGATAAAATGGAGAGTCTATGGAAAGATACTGGCAATAGTAACTGCATGTTTCTTCCCGATAGGGATCTTTATTTTAGGGGTAATGAATAGTTTTGGAATAATAAAAATAAAAAATAGGAGGAAATAACTCTCCCTACCCTCTCTTTAATTAAAGTGAGGGAAAATATATAAATTTAGGAGGAAATAAATGTCAAAGATAAAAGTGATACTTAATACAGATGTAGCAGGACAAGGAAGAAAAGGTGACATAGTAAGTGTATCGGAAGGGTATGCTAAAAACTTCTTATTAAAGGGAAATAAAGGGATCATAGCTACTGATGAAGAGATGAAAAAATTAGAGGCTAAAAAAAATAAAGCCGCGGCAAAAGATCAGGCTGAAACTACTGTGGCAGAAGCACAGGCTAAGGTATTGGGAGAAAAAACGTTATTCATGAAGGTAAAAGCCGGAGAAAATGGAAAGGTATTTGGTTCTATAACTCATAAGGAAATAGCCGAAGCTATAAAAGCTCAATTTGATATGGTAATCGACAAGAAAAAAATAGATGGAAGTATAAAAAAAATAGGTGAACACAAAGTAGTGTTAAAGCTGCATAAAGGTGTAAAGGCCAACTTAAAAGTAATCGCTGAAAGAATGTAGGAGAAAATATGCAAGGTATAGATAAGTTAAAGATGGTTCCAACCAGTGTAGAAGCTGAAAGATCGGTATTAGGCGGAGTTCTGTTAAAACCAGATTCTCTAGAAGATATCATAGAAATTGTAAAAGCAGATGATTTTTATAAGGGAGCACATAGGAATATATTTGAAGCTATGTTATTTGCTTATTCCAAAGGAGAAGTAATTGATCCTATAGTTCTCATCAATACACTGAAAAAACAAAATAAATTTGAGGAAAGCGGCGGGGAAGCCATCCTGTATGAGATTATAGAACAGGTTCCTACTGCGGCAAATATCTTGAGTTATGCCAGGATAGTGAAGGAAAAAGCTACCCTGCGTAGATTAGGAGATATTGGTACTCAAATAGTAGAGATGACCCATGAAGGTTATGAAGATATAGATGATATCTTGGATAAAGCTGAAGGGATGATCTTTAAGATAGCTGAAAATAAAGAGAGCAAGGATGTAATAGAGGTAAAAGATATTATATCCCAGGAATATGAAAGATTGGAAAAATTAATGGACAACAAGGGAATGACCACTGGAATTTCTTCAGGATTTAAGCATTTTGACGAGATGACCAATGGTTTTCACCCTTCAGACCTAGTGATCTTAGCAGCCAGACCAGCCATGGGTAAGACAGCATTTGTACTTAATCTGGCACTGCATGCTGCTGTAGAAGAGAAAAAAAGTGTTATGATATTCAGTTTAGAGATGTCAAACTCTCAATTACTCCAGAGATTTCTAGCCGCTAAAGCTAGGATCCCTCTATCTAATCTAAGAAATGGTTTTTTAGAAAATGATCATTGGGTAAAATTGGGATCGGCCAGCTCAAAATTAGCTGAATCCAGTATCCAAATAGCAGATATGCCCAATATAAATGTTATGGAGATAAGAGCCATGGCAAGAAGAGCCAAGGCAGCAGGAAAATTAGATATGATAATTATAGACTATCTGCAGCTTATAAAGGGTAGAGATAAAAATGGTGAATCAAGACAGCAAGAGATCTCAGATATATCCAGATCACTTAAAATAATAGCCAGAGAATTAGAAGTACCGGTAATAGCCCTGTCGCAATTATCTCGTGGTCCTGAACAAAGGGCAGATAGAAGACCTATGTTATCAGACCTGAGAGATTCAGGTGCCATTGAGCAGGATGCGGATATGGTGGTTTTCCTCTATAGAGATGACTACTATAATGAAGAGAGTGAAGATAAGGGAATAGCTGAAATTATTATAGGTAAACAGAGAAATGGTCCTGTGGGAACTATAAAACTGCGGTTCTTCCATGAATATACACAATTTGGAGATTACACTACAAGTATAAGTTAGGTA
This sequence comes from Psychrilyobacter sp., assembly GCA_030621995.1. Taxonomy (GTDB): domain Bacteria; phylum Fusobacteriota; class Fusobacteriia; order Fusobacteriales; family Fusobacteriaceae; genus Psychrilyobacter. The sequence continues at coordinate 3,099 of JAUXGP010000100.1, read as the reverse complement.
ATAAAAGTCAGGGTGCAAGTCTGTTTTTTATTTTTGGAATTTTTTCTTAAAATGAAGGAGAGGAAAAAGAATGAAAAAAAGAGTAGAACTATTAGCTCCAGCAGGAAATTTTGAAAAGTTAGAGATGGCATTTCATTATGGTGCTGATGCAGTATTTTTAGGCGGGAAAGAATTTAGTTTAAGAGCAGGGGGACACAACTTTGATAGAGAAGAGTTAGTAGAAGCTGTTAAATATGCTCATGCAAGAGATAAAAAAGTATGGGTAGCACTAAATATAATTCCGCATAATGATGAGATGGATGCTTTACCGGAGTATGTACAATTTTTAGAAAAAACAGCAGGAGTAGATGGTGTTATAGTAGCAGATTTAGGAATTTTAGAGATAGTTAAAGAGAACTCAAATTTACACATAAGTGCAAGTACTCAAGCAAGTAACACTAACTGGAGATCAGTTAAGATGTGGCAGGAGATGGGTGCTACGAGAGTTGTTTTGGCTAGAGAAATTTCACTAAAAAACATCAAAGAAATTAGAGCTCATGTTCCAGATATTGAAATAGAAGTATTTATTCATGGAGCACTATGCATGTCTGTATCAGGGAGATGCTTACTGAGTAATTACATGATAGGAAGAGATGCAAATCGTGGAGATTGTGCTCAATCTTGCAGGTGGAAATATAATGTGATGGAAGAGGATAATAACGGGGATAAGAAACCTGTCTATCTTGAAGATGAACCTACACATATATTTAACTCAAAAGATCTATGCACAATTGAGTTCATAGATCAAATATTAGATGCAGGTGTTGATTCACTAAAAATTGAAGGAAGAATGAAGGGTATTTATTATGTTGCAACAGCTGTAAAAGTTTATAGAGAAGCAGTTAATAGATACTATGAAGGGAACTTTGAATATAGCGAAAAGTGGTTAAGAGAACTTGAAACAACGTCACATAGAAAATATACATCTGGTTTCTATTTTAATAAACCAAATTCAAATTCACAAAATTATAATAATAGAAATTCATATAGTCAAAGTCATAAATTGGTTGCAAAAGTAGCAGAGAAACTGAGTGAAAATGAATATATCTTAGAAGTAAGAAATAAAATATTTACCGGTGAAGAACTGGAAGTAGCAAGTAATAATGGTAATCCAAAGATTATTATATTACCAGAGATGGAAATTACAAAGAAGAAAGTAACAAGTATGGTAACTGATGCTAATCCTAACTCCATTGTAAGGGTAAAGATAGATGCAGATATTAACAGACTTGACATGATAAGAAGAGTTTTACCAGAAGCAGAATAGAGACAAAAGGAACGTGACGTTCCATCCAGACTAAAAAAACCACAGATAAATTAAAATAATCTGTGGTTTTGGTTTATGAAAATATTATGAAAATGAAGGTGCAAGAAATTCATGAGATTTTTAAGGAGTAAAAAATGAGAAAAACAGAATTAGTAGCCCCAGCAGGCAATATGGAAAAATTAAAGTTAGCTTTTGAAAATGGAGCTGACAGTGTATTATTAGGTGGAAAAAAATATAACCTAAGAACAGGGAGTCATAATTTTACAGATGAAGAACTGGAAGAGGCTGTAAATTATGCAAAAGAAAATAGTAAAAAAATATGGGTAGCACTGGATATTATCCCGCATAACGATGAATTAGAAGGTTTAGATGAATATGTTAAATATTTGGAAACTGTTGGTGTTCATGGTGTTATGGTAGGAGATTTAGGGGTTTTTCAAGTGGTTAGAGAATTTTCTAACTTAAAGATAAGCGTATTAACTCAAGCAAGCAATACTAATTTTAGAGCTGTAAGAATGTGGCATAAATTAGGAGCTTCCAGAGTTATCTTAGCTAGAGAGATATCTATTGAAAATGTAAGAGATATTAGGAGGAAAGTTCCTGAGATGGAATTAGAAATCTATGTTCACGGAGCTATGCATATGTCTACCTCTGGTAGAAGTTTATTGACTAGTTATATGTCTTCTAAGGAAGAAAACTTAGATTCAAGCAATGCACAGTGGAAGTATTCAGTAGAAGAGTTAACAAGACCTGGAGAATATATGCCGGTATTTGAAGATGAGCATGGAACTCACATCTTTCATTCAAAGGATTTATGCTCAATTGAAAATTTAGATAAAATTTTAGAATTAGGCGTAGATGCTATAAGAATTGAAGGAAGAATGATGGATAGTGACTACTTAACTACATCAGTCAGAGTTTATAATGAGGGAATTAATGATTTCTACAAGGAAAATTTTAATGTAAAAAAAGAGTGGTTAGAAGATTTAGAAAAAGTTTCACCAAGGAAATTTACAAGGGGTTTTTACTTTGGTATAGAAGGTAAGAGATCAATATAGAAATTATTAATTAATAACTATTAGTTAATAGAAATAAAATTAAAAAAAAGCCTAGATTTTTTTAGATCTAGGCTTTTTTTTTATAATTTTTTATGACACAACCACCAATCAAAACATGTAATAGTTTTGTCTTTTAAACGTTTTTTAGCTTCAGCTTCAGTGGTTGCAGGCGGGACAATTACATTTGATCCAATCAGATCATTGTCTGGCCAGTTGGCAGGTATTGCTACACCATTTGCATCGGAAGTTTGAAGAGCTTTGACAGATCTCAAAACCTCGTCTATATTTCTGCCAATCTCCTGTGGATAATACATGATTAGCCTGACTTTCCCCTCTGGATCGATGATAAATACAGCTCTAACAGTATTAGTACCCTTTCCCGGGTGTAACATCCCCAGTTTATTGGCAATGGTATCATTTCCGGCAATTACAGGATATTTTATCTCCACTTCTAAATTTTCTTTGATCCATTCTATCCACTTAATATGAGAGAAAACTTGGTCGATAGACATCCCAATGAGTATACAGTTTAATTTTTCTAACTCTCCTTGGATTTTTTGAAATGCAACAAACTCAGTGGTGCAAACTGGTGTAAAATCAGCAGGATGACTAAACAGCACAAACCACGATCCCTTTAAATCACCGGGTAAATTTAATGACCCATGTGTAGTTTGGACCTCTAATTCTGGGAACCAGTCCCCTAATAATGGCATGTTATTTTCCATAATAATACCT
>JAUXGP010000283.1 GCA_030621995.1 Psychrilyobacter sp. | reverse complement strand
GTCAGCTTGTTTTTCTATATTTTGGTTGAATGCTACTCCCATTGTTCCATATACATCGATGTGGAATATAGGCATATAATCTTCAGATTCTCTTAATTTTAATACTCTGTCGCTTAACCACTTTACGTAGTCTCTTAAGATAGATCCATCTTTACCTAATTTAGTTTCAACATGGTTGATTAATGCATGCGGCATGATGTCTGCACCTTTGATGATCATCTTATCTGCATTGTTCTTTCTATCGTCTCCAGATTGAGTGAATAATGGTAATCTTTTGATTGTTACGTCAGTTGCATACTCTTTTTTTATTACTTCTGCCATAGTTACTTTGTTTACTTTTGCTGCTGCATCTAAGATAGCTTGAGTTAATCCATATCTGATAGCTGTGTGTAATCTATTTCCATTTAATTCCATTGTATCTATCTCTTCAGCTAATGGTCTGAATTCATTTACATCTCTTCCAATTAATTTAGGAGCGATTTCATTTTTAATAACCGGGATAAAATCCTCTGCTAAGAATAATGGATCTCTTCCACCTGCACCGGAATATTGTACTGCTGCACAATCTCCATGAGCTACCTGACCGTCTTCTAAGATAAACATTACAGAGATAGATTCTCCTGCCTGTCTAATCCTTTTGAATCCATCAGTAACCGGTTCTCCTACATAGTCAAACCCATCGTGACCTGCTCCTGCTTTTATAGCTCTTTGGTCGTCAAAATAAAATCCTGTTTTTCCTGCTGAACAAATGATATCAATAATTTTCATGTGATACATCTCCTTTTATATTCGATTAATTTATTTAAACTCAATTTAATGCCGGTTTTATCTTATCCAATGATCTGTCTAATATTTTTTCTGCAAGATACTTAAATTTATCGAGGTTGCCCGAGGTGTAAAAAGAAACTTTACCCTTTGAATCTCTTCTATTTAAGAGTTTTAACTTTTTTAGGAGTTTCTTCACCTCTAATGCTGTTTCTTTGGCTGGATCTACGATCTTTTTGCCCTTTAACTCCCTTATAAAGTATTCCTCTATAATAGGGTAATGGGTGCATCCAAATACTACAACATCTATTTCCGTGGGCAATCTATCCACATAAGATCTTATTAATTCTTGATTTTTCCTTGTATCTTCCCATCCGGATTCTATCATTGGAACAAGCGGTTCACATCCAATTTGATATACTTCTACCTTGTCATCTATCCTTTGGGCTTCATTCTTATAAGCATTTACTTTAGCAGTAAGTGGTGTGGAGAGAATGCCTATTTTATTTGTTTTTGTTATTTCCAATGCCTCTCTTGTCCCGGAAGCTATCACTCCTATTGTAGGAACTGAGATTTTACTCTGTAACTCCTCCAAACACACTACTGTAGCTGTATTGCAGGCTATTACTAAAAGTTTTATATCCAGTCCTTCCAAAAACTTACCTATATCCAGGCAAAATTTTGAAATTTCTTGAGGATCTCTCGATCCATAGGGAGCTCTTAAATTGTCTCCGAAATATATCAAATTTTCATGGGGCAAGATCTTTTCTATCTCTTTTAAGACGGTCAGTCCTCCTACCCCTGAATCAAATATACCTATTGGTCTTCTATCTATCATAAATTCTATCTCCTAAATAACTATAATTTTATTGTATATATAATTATACTATTTTTAATAAAATTTTTGTAGGTTTAACCAAACATATTTATAAAAAATGTTATTACCGATGCATTTGCGAAATCAATAAATAACGATCCTACCAATGGAATTACGAAAAACGCCTTAAACGATGGATAGTTTGCACTGGTAAAAGATTCCATATTTGCTATAGCATTTGGTGTGGCTCCCATTCCAAACCCGCAATGACCACAAGCTAATACTGCAGCATCATAGTCTCTTCCCATAACATTAAATGTAACAAAATATGCATATGTTCCCATTATTACAGTTTGTGCCAATAATATAGTTACCAACGGCACTGCTAAAGCTGCTAAGTCCCATAATCTCATAGACATAAGTGCCATAGCCAAGAATAACGAAAGTGAAAGATTTCCAAGAATTGTAATTTCCTTATGGTTTAATTCTTTTTTCTTGTAGTCAGCTATATTTCTAATAACTGCAGCTACTAACATTGGTCCTATATAGATAGGAAGTGTCATCCCATACTTTGCTGCTATCCTAACTAAGATTACTCCTATTCCCATGGAAACAATGATTACTGTAGCTGCATTAAAGAATGTATGCTCTGTAACCTCTACCTCTTGATCTTCATCAAGAATTTCAGCATGCTCTTCCTTTAATTCCTCTTCACTGGGCTTCAAATTAAATTTAGTCATAAGTTTTTTTCCGATCGGTCCACCGATCAGACACCCTGCAACTAAACCATAGGTAGCAGATGCTATGGCTACTGCCAATGCTCCCTGTGCTCCAGCTTGTTCTAGTAGTGGTCCAAAAGCTCCAGAAGTACCATGCCCGCCTGTAAGTGGTATAGATCCTGCTGCCATTCCAAACAATGGATTAAGACCAAATAATTTGGCCAAAGACACTCCTACTATATTTTGAATTATAACCAGAATTATAGCCACAACTAAGAATATCGCAACCTGTACCCCACCCTTAGCTAACAACTTTAAACTGGCCATAAATCCAATGGTTGTAAAGAATGCTATCATAAATAGATCTTTTAATGTCCCATCAAAACTAAATTCAAAGGTATTAGTATAGTGACCAATCAGAGTTATTATTGCAAATAATATCCCTCCTATAACCGGTACCGGTATAAAAAACCTCTTTAAAATTCCTG
>JAUXGP010000218.1 GCA_030621995.1 Psychrilyobacter sp. | reverse complement strand
GATTTCCAGTTTCAAATTCTATCACCACATCTTTGGATATGGTAAAGTTCCCTGTAACCTCATCATATCTAAAGTCCTTTGCTCTGAGGTTTGCCCCCTTATAATATACAACAAAATCTCCCTGGGCATGAATGGTTTTTTTTATCCCATCATACCTGGCTTCTTTAAAGTGTCCGGATAGTTCATCGGTTTGTAGATCCCTTAATTTCCTGCCTCTTATCCTTATGTTTTCCTTTATATCCAGAATCTTAGTGGTATCATTATAATGTACAAAATTTGCACTGAGCTGCATCTTGCCTGTGACCACCCTTATATCATCTTTTAAGTTTAAATCTTCTAATTTTGTATCCGTAACCAATGAATCTCCATAGAGGGTAATCCCCTCCTCTTCATTGTATGCTTTCACCTGATTGCTGGCATAGACCTTCTCTGTTTTCTGGTCGTAATTAGCTTTTTCAGCCTCTATCTTCCAGCCATTTTGAGATATTCCCAGTATATTGTTTTCTAAAAATAAATTATTTGCACTATCTACCAGGGCATTGTCACCGGATAATTTCATCCCATCAAATATGGCTATGGCTTTCTCAAAGGTTCTTTTATTATTCACAGTATCATCGATCTGCTTCTCTGCTTCTACATGGTAATTTTCCACATCATAGGTAACATTTGAAGTTACCAGGGATTCTTCTCCCTTTTTTTCTATCTGCTCCGGTTCCTTTATATAATTAAAATAGACAAATACCACTAAAAGTATTCCACCTATATAGTATGATATTTTTTTGAGCATATTTACCCCCTATATCGCCATAAACTCATCCTTTTTATAGTTACTCGATTCACGAGTATTAAAACTTATTAGTTCACCAATAAGTTTTTCAGTTCATTTAATTTCATCATAGCATCCAATGGTGTCAGGTTATTTACATCCAGTTTAGCTACTTCAGCTAAAATTTTCTTTTCACCTATGCTTATTTGCGGCTCTATAATTTTTGGTTTTTCTATTTTTATAGGCGGCCCTCCAAACAGCGACAGTTGTTCCGAACCTATTTTTTCCTCGATTATTGCTTTTTTCGTCTCCAAAATTTGCAGCAGCTGTTTGGCTTTCAGCAGTATTTCAGCTGGTAAGCCGGCCAGCCTCGCTACCTCGATTCCATAGGATTTATCTGCTCCTCCCTTTACTATTTCACGGAGAAATACCACTTCATCGTTGGCTTCACTGACCTCTATCCTATAGTTAGACAGATATTTCAATTTATATTCTAACTCTGTGAGCTCATGATAGTGGGTAGCAAATATAGTTTTAGCTCCCAAATTATCATGGATATACTCTGTGATAGCACTTGCCAGAGACAGTCCATCGAATGTAGAAGTTCCTCGACCTACTTCATCTAAGATCACAAAGGATCTATCGGTAGCATTATTTACTATATTGGCTACCTCACTCATCTCCACCATAAATGTAGACTGCCCGCTCACCAAATCATCACTGGCTCCAACCCTTGTAAATATCTTATCTACAACACCTATTGTTGCATCATCTGCCGGTACATAAGACCCCATTTGAGCCATCAATATAATAAGAGCAGCCTGCTTCATATAGGTGGATTTACCTGCCATATTCGGCCCCGTCAAGACGATTACCTTGGTCTCTTCATCCAAAATAATATCATTGCTTATATAGTCCTCTCCCACAATAAGTTTTTCCACAATTGGATGCCGGCCGTTTCTTATCTCCAGATCGTATCCCTCTACTATTTTTGGACATATATAGTTATTTTTAGTGGCTGTATCAGCCAATGATGCCATTACATCTACATAGGCTAAGCCAAAAGCTAGTTTTTGCAGTAATTTTATCTCTCCTACCAGCTTACCAGATATCTCTTTCAGCAGATCATATTCTAAACCTTCGATCTTTCCCTTGGCATTCAATATAGTCGATTCATATTCCTTTAATTCGGGAGTTATATATCTTTCGGCATTGGTCAGAGTCTGTTTTCTTATATATTCCTCCGGTACCAGGTGGGAATTTGCCCGGCTTACCTCCAAGAAATAACCAAATACTTTATTGTATTTTATCTTCAAAGTTTTTATCCCTGTTTTTTCCTTCTCTTTTTTTTCTATTTCCAAAATATAGTTTTTTCCTGATTTAGAGATAGTATGGAGTTCATCCAAAGTTTCATTATGACCAGTTTTGATCATCCCCCCTTCCCTTACGGAAAACGGCGGCTCCTCCACTATAGATGTTTCTATCAGATTATAGATCTCCACTAATTTTTTTATATCGGTGGTAAACATCTGGTTTGTCCCCAATATTTTTATAACCTCTAAAGATGATTTTATAGATTTTTTTATGGCTATCATGTCTCTGGCATTTTCAGTTCCCAGGATTATCTTCCCTATAAGTCTTTCCAAATCATAGATACTCTTCAATCCCTCTCTCACATCTTCACGAACCAAAACCTCATCTATAAAATAACTTATATCTCCCTGTCTTTTTTCTATCTCATCAATATTTATAAGAGGGTTCTTTATCATCTTTTTCAGCATCCTGGTTCCCATGGAAGTTTTACACCTGTCCAGCACCCATAACAGAGTTCCCATATTAGTTTTTTCCCTTGTATTTTCCACTAATTCTAAATTTTTTTGAGTGGCCAGGTTTAATTCCAGGTAGTTCTTCCTATTGTCATAGGAGATCGTCTGGATGGGCAGCTCATTGTATTTATGTAACTCCAATACATATTCTAAAACAAATCCACCGGCTTCTACAGCCAGTTCTTTCCTGTCTATCCCGTAACTTTCCAGAGAGATTACATTAAAATACTTTTTTAATATCTCACCTGCATTTTTTACTTTATTTATGGGATTTATCACGATCTCATTTAATTTCCTATAATCACTGAATTCCTCATTGAATCTTTCCAAGGTTCTGCTCTCTACCAATATCTCTGTAGGCGACAGTTTATAGATCTCGTTTATGGCTTTAGATATTACATCTTTCCCCTCTAACTGGGTTACCTTAAATTCTCCTGTAGTTATGTCGAGGTAAGATATACCTGCTTTGTTTTCTCTGATTATTATCCCTAAAAGATAGTTGTTGCTCTTGTCATCGAGATAATCTGTATCTATCACCGTACCGGGTGTGATCACTTTTACAACTTCCCTCTTTACCAGCCCCTTGGCTTCACTGGCAGCTTCTACCTGTTCACATATGGCTACCTTATATCCTTTGGCGACTAACTTTGATATATATCCTGCTGCTGAATGGTATGGTATTCCTGCCAAGGGTACACTCTGCCCCTTTTCCTTATTTCTGCTAGTTAAGGTTATACCTAATTCCTTTGAGCAAATTACAGCATCCTCAAAAAACATCTCATAGAAATCTCCCAATCTAAAAAATAGGATATTCTCCTGATTCTGTCCCTTTATCTCTTTATATTGTTTCATGAGTGGCGTTTCTTTACTCATTATCTTAAACCTCACTTTTAATTTTATTTTTCCCTAATTTTTCTTTCAGCTCTTCCAACACTTCTTTTATCTCATCATAGATATCTAACTTATTCAGCAGATTTTTCACCTTACTT
>JAUXGP010000250.1 GCA_030621995.1 Psychrilyobacter sp. | reverse complement strand
GTTGGACTTATGACAGTCTTAAACCTTTTTGCCATAGTTCCTCTAGGTAAAATAGCTTTAGATTCTTTGGCCGACTATGAAGAAAATCATATGCCTTCTAAAAAACGTTCTACTAAGGTAGAAAAAATATAATTTTCATTAGCTTTAGGCACTCCTCGGAGTGCCTTTTTATAAAAAATATTTGCGAATACATCTAATCAAATGTATAGTCTTTTATAAGACAGGCAAAAGTATATGGATTAAGGGAGGAAAAAGCATGGAAGGAAGAGAGAGGAAAGGGATAATTTTTGCAGCAATGGGATATATTCTTTGGGGAATACTTCCCATATATTGGAGACATTTAAAGGGAATACCGGCCTTTGAACTCCTCAATTATAGGATAATATTATCATTTTTGTCCCTGGGTATCTATCTTCTTGTAAGTGGAAGAGTCAAGGAGTATACAGAAGTATTAAAAGATAAAAAAACTATGAAGAAAATAATTCTGTCAGCAACAGCTCTTTCCATCAACTGGGGAGCTTATACCTATACCATGGTTTCAGACAGGATAATAGAGGCAAGTCTGGCATATTATATATGTCCCCTTCTCATGACCTTAACAGGATTATTGGTCTTTAAGGAGAAGATAAACAGGCTACAGAGATATGGAATAGTTCTTGCAGTTATTGGGGTGGCAGTACTTACAGTGGGAAGCGGTGTAATACCTCTCTGGGGAGTACTCATAGCTATATCCTTTGCAGTTTATGGCGGCATAAAGAAAACTATAAATTTAAATCCCTTTATAAGTCTTACCCTTGAGATGACGGTTGCTCTTCCCTTTGCCATAAGTTTTTTATTTTTAGGTGAGGGACCAAGTGCCATAGTAGAAGGACAGTTGATATACCTTATTCTTCTTGGGGGAGTCACAGTTGTACCGCTGATCTTCTTTGTAAAAGGAGCACAGATGGCAAAATTTTCTGATATAGCCATTCTTCAATACTTCTATCCCACTTTAGCTCTCATAATAGGAGTATTTCTTTATGGAGAAGTTTTTACTACTATACACCTCGTTAGTTTTACCATTATCTGGGGAGCAGTGGTGATGTTTCTGATTCCATTTTTCAGAAAAAAAGAAAAAGAGTGCAAGCTGGAAAGTAGTTAAAAATAAAAGGTCTCTCATATGTTGAGAGACCTTTTTGATTTTAACATCCTAAAAAGGGCAAGTAGATAAACTAAATTTATTTGTCCTTTTTTAGTTGCGTAACTATGATTTTTAAGAATATAATCAGTTTTATGTTAGGTCTACATGATTAAAATCTGAAATCGCTTAGAAACGAAATTAGAGGTATTAAAACTTTTAAAAAAATAAAAAAAGGGGGAGAGAAATGAATATTGGGAAATCAATTAATAAAGAGCAATTACAAAACAGAAACGGGGTGTTTTATGAAATAAATAAAAAAACTCCATACACAGGAAAAGTTATTGGCTATTACGAAAACAGACAAATCAAAGAGATAGTAAATCTTAAAGATGGATTAGAAGAGGTTCTGGTGCAACAATAACTGATATAAAAAATGAATGAAAATTTCAAAATATTTGATTTGAAACTTTCATTGAACAAATAAGAAGTTGTTCAATATTTTAGAAGATTATTTAGAAGAAGGAGAAAATAAAATGAAAACTTTGAAAATCATAAAAGATGGGCTAATATTGTGAAAAGAAAAGTTAAAGAAGGGAAGTGGATATGGTGAGTAAAAGAATAGATGAAAGGGACACTATCTTTGCCAGGATGGCATACAGAGAGGGAACACTCCAATACGAAGATTACTATGAAAGAAATCCTGAGAAAAAAGAGGAAGATGACAGGCTGAGAGCAATGCCCGGTATGTGCAGTCCGGGGACAGGAACCTATAATGAAGTGGCGGCTCCCTTTGTAGAAGCGGGATTTAGTCTTCTTGGAAATATGAGAAGCCTTGCAGAAGGAGAAGTCGCTCCTGATAGAATAGAAATGACTCCAGAAAAGTCCGCCAAAAAGATAAAGGCATTCATCGAATATCTAGGAGGTAAAGGTGGCATGGCCCTCATGAAAAAGGAATTTTACTACAGTCACAGGGGAAGGCATCCTGAAAACTACGGTGAAGAGGTGGATGACAACCACGCCTATGCCATCGCCTATACGGTAGAGATGGAAAGGGAGATGATAAACAGGGCTCCCAATTTTGAAGAGGTCATTGCGGTAACCAAAGGTTATATGGATGCGGCAGTTATAGGCCTGTGGATAGCAGCGTATATAAGGGGTCTAGGGTATGATGCCAGAGCCCACGTGGATGGGAACTATACCGTGTGTGCTCCCTTAGTGGCCCGAGAAGCGGGACTAGGAGATTTAGGACGCCACGGACTTTTGGTGACTGAAGCCGAAGGATCGAGGGTCAGGTTGGGAGTTGTAACTACCAATCTTCCCATGGAGCCCGATGAGAGGGTCTATACAGGGATTCAGGAGTTCTGTGAGGACTGTGGTGTCTGTGCAGAAAACTGTCCGGGGAAAGCAATACCTAAGGGAAGGAAGGTTGATAGGTGGCAAACGGATCAAGAGAAGTGTTACGAGATTTGGAAAAAGGTGGGCACCGATTGTGGAATTTGTCTTAGTTCCTGCCCTCTCAGCCAGGAGGTTTATACCCACTATAGAGGAAAGCTGAAGAATCAGGATGCAAGAAAGAAGTTCCTGGAGGAGTCTAAGAGTCTCTATGGAAGAAGAAACTATATAAAAAAAAGACTGGATATAATGAAGTAGAAAAGGTGAAAAGAGAAAAAAATGGAAGTAAGGAAACAAAAGGAAATATTCTAGGCAGAAAAAATGGTTCTGGTGCAACAATTTAAATGTGATAGAATATCTAAAAAACTAGGAGAAATATCATGGAACCAAAAGAATTTAAATATAAATAAAATTATAAAGATGGATTTACGATATTTTACTAACCTCTTTCATAAAAGTTCCATAATAACTATTTTGGAGCTTTCAGAACTAAAGTCAATAAAATCAACCTTAAAAGGACACTATAAATTTAGTGTCCTTTTATTTAGTACATTTTAATATTTTGTTTGTGGTTTTCTTTATTATTTGTTTGCAGTTTCTCCCAAAAGAACCTCTTTAATTCTATCTATTCTTTCTTTTAGGTTATATACTTTTCCAGTATC
>JAUXGP010000222.1 GCA_030621995.1 Psychrilyobacter sp. | reverse complement strand
CCACCTAAAAAACTTATCTTATTCTTAGCCGTTTTATTGATAGCCTCTATAAATTCCTGTTGCTCAACGTATCTTTTTTGATATTCATCGGTAAAGGTAATATTTGGATTGTAGTAATATACTGTAATTTTAAAATAATCTGCTAGATATTCCAATACATACGATCCACAGGGTGCACAGCACGAATGCAGCAGCAGACTCGGGATATAGTCTAATTTTTCTATCTCTTTTATCTTTTTTTCCAAGATCACCTGGTAGTTTATTTTTGGTTTATTCATAATTTTTCTCCTATATCTCCAGTATAAAGGTCTCCAGCATTATATCCAGCTCCCCATTCCCAGATTTAAATTTAGCTTCTATATCCAAGACTTTATTCAGATATTTTTGCAGTACACCACTGTCAAACCTCTCTATAAGGGGAAGTTTTAAAAATATAACATAGGGATGGCTGAATCCCCTTTTATTTTTAAATAAATTTTTATTGTTCTCAAAGGCAACTTTAAAGGAGTTATAGTTTCTAGTGGATTTTATGCTCCCCTCCTCAAAAAGAACACGCAGTTTCAATAGATTTAATAGTTCACCCATCAATATATTTAAAAAGAAAATATGTTCCTTTGATTTCTTCAGGTGGTGAAGGGTATTTTCCTTATTCCCCTGCAGGACCTCTTTTACCATATCAAAGGTATTATACTCCTTCGATACAGTTAGAATATTTACGACTTTTTCAAAGGTGAAAGTATCTCCCCCTAAAAAAGTATTCACTTTCTGCATCTCCTGACGAAGAGTGGATAGATCTCCCCCTACCATATCTTTAAATTTTACTGCCGTAGATTTGTCCACATTAAGGGTATTCATAATATAATTAATAGTCGTATTTCCGTCTTTATCCGACACTTCCATTAATTTAAAATTCCCCTCGACTTCTTTTCGTGCTTTTTTAGGGAAAGGCTTTACTTCTTTTCCAAACTCATTCAGGGAAGAGTTATATATAATAATTATATCTTTATTTAATATATTAAAATTATTCATAGCCTTAAAAAAATTCCAAATTTTATCAATTTTTTCTGCTCTTTTAAGAATCAGCAGTTCCTTCCCTCCAAACATAGAGTTTATAGAGATCGACTGGAAGAATAACTCCTCCTCCTTCAGGCCGGCATCAAAGGTCTTTTGTAAAATATTTGGTATTTTCCCAGTTAATTTACTCAATAGATCACTGTAAACTAACTCTGTCGTTGAATCACCTATGATTAAATAGTTCATCTGGCCTCCCCTTTAAAAACTTCGTCCCAAGTATATTGCGGCTCCATCCCCAGATAGATATCAAAGTTCCCGTATTTATTTATTGAATTCACTATATTTTTATACATCTCTATACGTATTTTTTTGAAATACCTCTCCTTCCCATCTATTCCAACAATAAATTCATTGAAAAACAGATCTGTATTTCGTTCTGCCAATACTTTTTGACGCAACCCTTTTTTATACCTAATGGTTCCAATTCCTATATCCCTTATCTTAGCTGGATCAAGGACAGAGAATATTTCCTCTACCATACCTCTGTAGGCCAGATCACTTCCCTCTATATCTATCATGGGATCTAACCGCAGTCCTATGGAATAACCGTGTTCTTGGAGTATTTTGGCAGCTGCAATACGTTCTACCAGGGATGATGCTCTTAATTCATACCTGTCTATTACTTCCTGAGGGCTAAATGTAAATGATATAAGGATATTTTCAGGAGGAGTTATCTCCAACAAGTTTTTTATATTATGACTTTTCGTTCTCAGTTCTAAGATCAATTCCGGTCTGTCTTTAAAATATCCTATAAGATCACAGGTTACATTGGTGAGGTTATCATGAACCAGGGTATCGTTGACAATCCCGGCACTTATCATACTTCCTGCCACATTAAATTTATCTAATTCAACAAACATATCCTCTAAGTTTACATAGAAAATAAAGGCACTGTGGTTGAAATAATCTCTAAGGTAGCAGTACAGGCAGTTAAAGGGGCAGTTATTTTCATATGACAAATAGAACTCCTCCTTTATCTTAGATAGGTTGTCATCCAGATAATAACTCTTCAAAAAATTTCCTTTTTTAGTGGTGAAAAGCATATACTGCTTCTCCTCCTCATTGGTTAATTTCATATCACGAATCATCTTAACAAATGTTTTTTCATCTTCTATAACCTTATATTTTTTTATCTTTTCCAGGATCTCTATCCCTTTTTTATGATTTTTAATATCTTCTGTTATATATATTTTACTCATTATTTTCTCCTGTTTTTAAAATTTTTCTACATTACTATCTAAACTTTCGTGTTATCATAAGTCTTTAAAACACTAATTATTATACTATTTTAATCAGTTTTCTTCAATGATATGATATAATAAACTTTAGATAGTAGTTAAAAAAATAGTCACAGATACCCCAAGGGCACTTGTCCCTGCGGTCGGGCGTTGCACAAATTTGCACAGATTAAAAAATCTGGTAAATCTACGACAAAAAAAAGAAATTTAAATTTACGAAGGGGTAATTCATGAATTACCTATGTAGTTTTGCAAAATACAATAGGAGGATGAAAGATAGATGAAAAAAAGAATACAAGAAGTAATAGTGGTAGAGGGTAAAGATGATATCTCCGCAGTTAAAAAAGCTGTAGATGCTGAGATGATAGAAGTCAATGGATTTGCTGTCAGGAGAAAGTCTACCCTGGATAAGATAAAAAATGCCTGCGAAAGAACAGGGGTAATTGTCTTGACCGATCCTGATTTTGCAGGAGAACAGATTAGAAAAACTATTGAAAACTATGTTCCTGATGTTAAACACGCCTATATATCCAGGGAGGAAGGGCGAAAAGGTGATAATATCGGAATTGAAAATGCTGATCCCGAAGCTATCTTAAAAGCCTTGGAGGGAGCAAAATTTAAAGTGATCGCCGAGAGAAAGGAGTTCTCTGTGATAGATATGCTGGAAAACAACCTCTCTGTAGGGTTAAATTCCAAGATGAACAGACAAAATTTAGGCGGAATCTTAAAGATAGGATATGCCAACAGCAAACAATTTTTAAGTAAATTAAATAACTTTGGAATAAGCCGGGATGAATTTGAAAGTGCCATAAAAAAATTAGAAAATAAAAATTAATAAAAAAAATATCCCCCCAAATAAATTATTTTTTTTATTAATTTTTAAAAGACACCAAGAAATAATAAAGATATTTTTTTCACTATTTCAAATTAAAAAAATAATGAAAAGCATACTAATTAAAAGCACAATGATCCAGCTTAGATATTTTTTTCACTTTGCTTGGGCAAATCAAGTGTCTGTTATCCGAAGCAAATGCATTCATTTTATAAAAAATGGTTGATTTTAAGAAAAGTTTATAGTATAAATGATTGTAGCAAAAAAACATTTTTTAAAGGGGGATAAAATAATGAGAATAGGAATACCTGGAGAGATCAAACCACAAGAACATAGAATTGCACTAGT
>JAUXGP010000112.1 GCA_030621995.1 Psychrilyobacter sp. | reverse complement strand
ACTACAAAAACTTATAAAAAATGTCAATATATTTCTGAATAAAATTATTCATTTTTTATGTTTTGAAGAATTTGAACCTTTAAATCTTCAAAACGATACAATCAAACATAAAATGGATAGCTGCTCTCTCTAGAAGAATTATTGACAAATGAGAGGAAAAATTATATCCTAAATCAAATATAAAAAAATAAAGATTTTTTAGGAAATAGAGTCTTTTATGAGCAGTTAGAAGGAGGAGATATGAAAAAAAATAAGTTTAATTTAGAGAATAAAATTCAAGATATGGTATCGAACCTCCCGCCGAAACAGAGAAAGCTGGCAGGATATATTTTGAAGAATCTGAAGCCGTGTGCCTTCATGACTTCTACAGCTCTGGGCACAGCCGCAGGGGTAAGCGAATCCACAGTGATAAGGTTTGCTTCATATATGGGATATAAAGGGTATCCGGATTTCCAGCAGGAGCTGAGAGAATCCCTGAAAAATGAGTTATCGGCCCTGGATAAGTTTTCCATAGAAAGAGTTGAAGATACATCCACCGTCTACCAGGAGATCTTTGAATCAGAGGTGGGAATAATCAACAGAACGCTAAAAGAGTTATCTTCCGAAACATTTAATAATGCAGTGGAAGCCCTTTATGATAAAGAGAGTATCCTCACAGTGGGATTTAAGGGTTCCTACTGCCTTTCCAGCTATGCAGGGTATAACCTCAGCAAGATTCATGCTAAGGTACTGATTATAGATGAATGGAATGAGAGATGGTTTAACTATTTAAACGATCTCAGTGAAAATACGGCAGCTATACTCTTCGGTTTTCCAAGATATCCCCAGAATGTGGTAACAATCGCAGAAACTCTTAAGAAAAGGAAGGTGCCTCTCATAGTGGTTACAGACAGCGTGGTATCGCCTCTAGCCGAATATGCAGATTTTTTATTTATTATCCCTGTAAAAAAAGCCTTCTTCGTGGATCACCTTTCTGCAGTGATGTGTCTTATCAATGCTCTGATCTTTTCCCTTTCCTGCAAAGATAAAGAAAAGACGGAAAAATATCTTAAGAGATTTGAGAAGTTTGTAAATGAAAATAATTATTTTGTGAAAAGCAATTAAAAAGATCTGATTCCAATATCTATATTAAATTCTGAAGCTTATAATAGTCCATTTAATAACACTAACCAATAGAAGAGTTATTTACTATTTCTCAAGAAAATCTCAAGAAAAGTGTTTTCAGATAAAAAAATCCCTCCTCAATTACTCTAATACACCGGTATTAGTCAGTAATCAAGAGAGGGATTAAAAAATAAAAATTTATTTACACTACCAAAGATTTTATAATTTTTCTAAGGAATTAATCTTCGCAGTTATATTCTTTTTGGCCCATCTCATAGAGATCATTCCCATAGATATCATTGATAACGATGGCAGGAAAATCCACTACCTCCATCTTTCTAATAGCTTCGGCCCCCAAATCATCATATGCAATAACTTCAGCTTTTTTTATAGATTGTGCTATAAGAGCTGCTGCCCCGCCTACTGCTGCAAAATATACAGCTTTATGCTTTTTAATGCATTCCTTCACTTCATCACTTCTAGCACCCTTTCCAATCATTCCCTTTAATCCAACTTCGATTAATTTTGGTGCATATGGATCCATTCTATAAGAAGTTGTAGGTCCTGCACTTCCAATTACCTTTCCCGGCTTAGGAGGAGTCGGCCCTACATAATAGATTATCTGTCCCTTTGGGTCAAATGGCAGTTCTTTTCCCTCTTCTAATAGTTTAACCAATCTTGCATGGGCTGCATCTCTTGCGGTATATATAATCCCGGAGATCTTCACAGTATCCCCTGCTTTTAATTTTTCTATATCACTATCTTTTAATGGTGTTGTTAATTTCATAATTACCTCCTGTTTTAACTCTTCCTCTTTATGGTTTCTCTTCATAAAAGAAACCATAGCTAAAATCTTTAGCAATAGTTTGCTCTTTTATCAAAGAGTAACCGACAACAAGGAAAGAGTTATAAATTTATAAGATTATAGGATTATTTCCTTATGTCTGGCAGCATGACAATTTAAATTGATGGCAACTGGCAGTGATGCAATATGACAAGGGTAAGTTTCTACCTTTACTGACAGTGCTGTATTTCTTCCGCCTAAGCCCATAGGTCCTACTCCGGTTTTGTTGACTAATACCAATAACTCATCTTCTAACTTCGCATTTATTGGATTTGAACTGCTGTCATTTACATCTCTCATAAGAGATTCCTTAGCTAAGAGTGCAGCTTTTTCAAAAGATCCACCGATTCCTACTCCTACAATAATTGGAGGACATGGATTCCCGCCGGCATTTTTAATTGTCTCTACAACAAATTTCTTGATCCCTTCGATACCATCGGCTGGTTTTAACATCCTGATAGCACTCATGTTTTCACTTCCGCCGCCTTTTGGAGCTACAATAATTTTCACCTTATCACTCCCGGGTACTAACTTCGTATGGATGATTCCAGGAGTGTTATCCTTTGTATTTACCCTGTCCAGGGGATCTTTTACGACTGAGTTTCTCAAGAATCCCTTTTTATAACCTCTTCTGATTCCTTCGTTTACAGCTTCGTAGATATCTCCATCTATATAAACCTCTGTACCGATCTCTAAAAATACTACCACTATTCCGGTATCCTGGCACATGGGTACTTGATTTTCTTTAGCAATTTCATCATTAGTTACAATTTGATTCAATATATTTCTTCCTACAGGAGAAGCTTCAGTTTTAGCAATTTTTTTTAAATTATCTAGAACATCTGAACCCAGGTAAAAATTGGCTTCCATACACATCTTTTCTACAGCATTTGTTACCACAGTTAAATCCAAATTTTTCATACAATCACCTCTTAAATTATTTATTACGATATCATTTTAATTGTTTTATATTACTTTTTCAATATTTTTCATCATCATCTAAACAAATTTCACCTTAATACTACACCATTTGACTTTTTTTTTCAATTAACTTAATGACAGTTTAAAAATATATATGTATACCAATAAAAGTGATAAATCATATATATGCTTTTCTTAAATTTCATTGTGAATAGAGCAAAAATAAAGTATAATAAACCTAGTATATTTATGCAGGAGGGAATGATTTGGAAATGTTTGAGAGGGTAAATTATAATAGTTATGCACTTTGGATAGGTGACAATATAAATAAAAAATTAAATATTCCTACAAAAAATGAGTTGGCCTTAAAAATCTACAGGGAACTCAGTGAGGATATAAAAGAAAAAGTAGAGGACAGGGAAAGATTAACTGAAGTTTCCCAGATATTTTTAGACAGTGCTACTGGAAATATGATAAATCTCATCTCTCTTCTCAGTGATGAATTACAATTAGAGGGGAAATTGAGGCCCTATTCCTATCTTTCTGAAATAGATGCGATAGATACCATTATTACCCACGATCATTCTGAAATTTTAGAATCTATATGGAAAGACGGAGAGATTCACAATGTTTTTGAGGAGAAGGAAGTCACAAGATCCAATGTAAATTTATTTAAAATTTTAGGAGATTATGGACATACAGAACGGATAATATTAACTTCTCAAAATATGAAAAAGGTAAAAAAACTGAAATTATACGACCATTTTTGGAAAAAATTAAATGGAGAATTGGAGAATAAAAACTTAATTCTATTAGGAGTTAACCTAGATGAAGATACTAAAGATGTTCTTACCCTGGTATTTTCTAAAACAAATTTATCCAATACAGCCAGATATTTTGTAACTTCCAGTCCTATCTCTATGGAGGATGAATCATGGTTAATTTCAAATGAATTTGAATTCATCTATGAGGATGACCTAAACTTTGTAAAAAAGATATCTTTATATTTTAATGATAAGAATATAGAAACTATTAATCCAGAGGTCGAAGAAATTGAGTATACAGAAAACATTCAAACATCAAAAACTGAAAACAATAAAATTGAAGATGGAGAATTGAAGGTTGAAAATTTAGAAGATAACTTAGAAAAAGTAAAGAGTGAAAAGAAAGAAGAGGTAAATAACAATAAAGAAGAAAAACAATTAAAAACATTTGATAAAAAACCAGAAGAAGTACCGATAATAGATGAAAAAACAGACAATAATATAGACAATATAAACATTGATGAAATTATTGTTGAAAGTAAAGAATTAGAAGTAGAGGAGAATATCGAAACTGTAGAAGAAAAAATAGAAATTCAAGCAATAGAAGAAGAGTACCTTGTAGAGAATCTGGAGATCCCCCTGTATCTGGATGGGAAGACACTAAAAGGGGAGATAATCGAAACAGAGGTCAGGAACAGGCAGAGAAGATTGGTTGAATTTAGGGAAAAAAGATCCCCGGCTTATAAGGTCGATGATTTTTCCGAGATTAACCACTATAAGGCACTGGATATAAAGATCCCCTTTGAATATGCTGACCTTCCTCAAATGAAATTAGAGAAGAAAATATTTGCTGGAAAGGCGGATATAAGGTGCAATGACCAGACAATCTATGGCGTTGCAGTTAAATCTCATATGTCGGGGAGATATCAAGTTGTAGATTTTAAAAATCATGATTTCAATTTAAGACTCCTATTAGAAGGTGACAAAGTCATGAGGTTTGCCTACAAAATTTCTGAAAACACCGTTAATATAAAGGGGAAAAACATCTATATATTCTTTAAAAATTTATTTAGTGGTTTTGAACTGAATTTTAAAAACAAGAAAACCAGCGGAAATTTCAAGATTATTTCAGATGGAGACGTCGAAAAATTAGATCTGATTATCGATACAATAGATAAATATCTGTCTATAAAAAAACAAATAAAAATTAGAGATATTGATTTGAAAGAACTCCTAAAAAACACCAGAAGTTTAGAGGTTTTATTTAGTTATTATAACGATCTTCCTAAGGTAACCAACGGAAATATCACCATTAGGACTGATTTTGCAGGAGATATAGCTGAGGCAGAAAAACTTGTATTAAGTTACCCTATCAGTATTAATTTTTTAGGATTTAGAAGATCATTTATAGAATCTACCGAGATTGAAATAGATGGTTCAAATATCACTTATACAGGAGATCGATTGGAAATTCAGGCTTTCAATATTATTCAAAATATAACATATAAAGAGATTACAGAATAAAAACAGAGGGTAATGGTCATTTGACCATTACCCTCTTATAACTTAATTTTTCATTGCCTTGATAGACTGAACTTCTAAATATTCAGGTCCTGAATCTACAGGATATCCATCTTTTAAAGTTCCCCTTACCTCCACTTTTTGTCCTTCATACTCATCAAAATTGATCTCTTGACCACTTAAAGCAGTCAATGGTTTTCCTGTATCATCTGATAAAATATGGGTCCCATACATCCAAGTAGACATCTGAATAGCAGTCAGGATCCCCTCTCTCTTTACTTCTCCATCTTTAATCCTGCCTGAGGTACATCCCCCTAAAACCATAAAACACACAGCCATCAAAATTAATTTTTTCATAGAATTCCTCCTAATATTTATAAAAATAACTGCCACCTATAAATTCCTTTAATATGGAATTATCTGGAACCAGCTCCTTATCTATCTCCCGGAAGTAGCTCAAAAATTTTATAAGTCTTATGGCTTCCTCATAGTGCTGGCTGGATGAATCTATCTCCTTCAATTCCTTTGTTGCATATTTTTTCAATACTCCCAATTCATATATTAAATTGGAGTTAAAAATAGCATCAGCTTCCTCCTGGTATGGAAAGATGTTTTTCGCCTCCCCTTTTCGTATGGAATCCCACATATCCAGAGTCCCATTGGCCGAGGTTCCACGGGAAAGTGAATCTCTTACAATTCTCCTTAACTTCCTAACTTCACTGGTTGGAATACGATTATGGTCATCTATATTTAATGCGGTTAAACAGCTGATATAGATTTTAAATTT
>JAUXGP010000103.1 GCA_030621995.1 Psychrilyobacter sp. | reverse complement strand
ATCAATATCAGCGGTATCAGAGAATCTAATAAATAACATCTCAATCGAGCCGATCTATTCGCGGTCTCCAATTTTATATTTTATAAGAAAGATGAGTATTATATCTTAAGCTCCTTTGAATTAAATGAGACTTTTTTCAACCTTAGGAAAGATCTTGAAAAGTTAAATATCTCTTTTCATATCTTAGAAATTTTAAACTCCATCTTAGTCGAAAATGAAACACGAATAAGTTTATATAAATTACTTTTGAATTCCTTTCGGTTTTTGGATAAAAATAATAAGCCTGTCAAAGATTATCTCCTTTTGGGATATTTTTTAGCTCTCCTTATCAGGGGAGAAGGGATTATGTTTAATATAAAAGATGGACTATATTTTGATATAGAAAATTCTATAATAGACAGTGTCCCAACCCCCAATAGATTAACTGAGATCCAAAAGATTATGATTATACACTTATTTGATGAAAAGATAAATGATATAGTTTTTCTAGACCCTTCTATAGATGATGTTAAAAACATAATTTCACTCTTGGAGGATTATATAAACTACCATTTAAATTTAAAAATAAATTTTAAAGAATTTTTTTAGGAGGACCAAATGAATATTGCAAAAATAACAGATTATATAACTTTGGACATGATTTCCCTTAATTTGAAAGCTAAAAATAAAAAAGAAGCTCTTTTGGAATTATCGCAGCTACTCGGAGTATCGGATGCTATCGATGATCCTAAAGTTATCGAATTAGCTCTTCTTGAAAGAGAAAAACTAGGAAGCACCGGAATAGGTAAGGGTGTGGCGATTCCCCATGCTAAAACTGATTTTGCTAAAAGATTAACTATTGCTTTTGGAAGGTGCAATGAAGGGATTAACTTTGAATCTTTGGATAGTCAGGATGTTAAATTGTTTTTTGTGTTTGCTTCACCACTCAGTGACAGCAGTGTATATCTTAAGATCTTAGCTAGAATTTCAAGATTGATCAGAGATGCAAATTTTAGAAATAAATTGCTAAATGCAGCGGATCCGCAAGAAATTTTAAATATCATAAGTTCAGAAGAGGGGTAAATTATGGAATGTCCTTACTGTGGAGCTATGGATACTAAGGTTATTGATAGTAGACCCCATAGCACAGATAACTCTATAAAAAGAAGGAGGGAATGTGTCGTTTGTAGTAAAAGATTCACTACCTATGAAAAAATAGAACCCATTCCTATTTTTGTAGTGAAAAAAAATAATATCAAGGAAGTCTTCAATAAAGATAAACTTTTAAAGGGGCTTGAAAGAGCTGTCATCAAGAGAAATATCAACTTAGAAGCTCTCGAAAGGTTTGTAGGAGAAGTTGAAGAGACCATTAGAAAGACTAATCATCTGGAAATAGAAAGTACTGAACTAGGGGAACTGGTTATGGAAAAATTAAAAAATTTAGACGAAATTGCATATATTCGATTTGCCTCTGTGTATAAAGACTTTTCCGATGTAAGATCATTTATAAAAGAGATTGAGGGGATGGTCGACAGTGATTAAAAATATAATCAGTGGTGCCTTTATCGGGGTAGCAAATATTATTCCCGGGGTTTCCGGCGGGACTGTCGCTCTGCTCCTGGGAGTCTATGAAAAACTTACAGAATCTGTAGGAGAATTTTTTACTGTTCCTAAAGAAAAAAAGATAGAGTTTATTAAATTTTTATCACAAATATTTATAGGCGTTGTCATTGGTCTCCTTGTATTTGCCAGGGTGATAGGTTTTCTCTATAGTAACTATAGGGAAGGTACCAGCTTTTTCTTTTTGGGGCTGATAGTAGCATCCCTGCCGCTAGTTTTAACCCATAGAGAAAGTAAACAAATAAATAAATATGGTAAGCTGTGGTTTTTATTCGGATTATTTATAATGATAGGTTTTATTGTTCTCCAATCTTTCTATGGTAATGGTGAAACTTCCAGCGGCCTATATAAGTTGACTGGAGGATATACCATAAAATTAATCTTGGCTGGAGCTATGGCTGGAGGAGCTATGGTCATCCCTGGAATCTCCGGATCCCTCCTACTGGTTATGCTGGGAGAATATTATAATATCTTAGGATTTGTAAATAACAGGATGATACTGCCTGTTGCCTTAGTAGGCTTTGGTGCCGTTATAGGTATTGTTGGATTTGCCAGAATTATAGATAAACTTTTAAAATCTCACAGGGATAATACTCTGTATTTTATAATCGGTCTTATTGTGGCTTCCCTTGTGGAGATCTGGCCTGGATTTACTCTGACTTTACCCTGTGCCCTCACAAATATTATAATTTTTGTTTTAGGGATATATATAGTTAAATTAATGAGAAAATTAGAAGGTAAGAAATAATGAAAACAAACAAGGGATTTTTCCTGTTTACTATCCTTGGAATATTGGGAATCTACCTCTATATCCCAAGGATTTATCAAGGATATAGAACATTAAATCAATTGCAAGATGAACTAAAGACTACAACTGCTGAATCTAAAAAATTACATCAGGAGATGGAAGACCTAAGTCTCCAATTAGATAATTTCAACAATCTATACTATGTTGAAAAATTTGCAAGAGATCACCTGGGTATGAAAAAAAAGAACGAAACTATCTATAGAGTTATATACGAGGAGGAACAAGATTAATGAAAAGAGAATTAGCTATCGAATTTGCAAGGGTAACTGAAGCAGCAGCACTGGCAG
Organism: Psychrilyobacter sp.; assembly: GCA_030621995.1. Classification (GTDB taxonomy): domain Bacteria; phylum Fusobacteriota; class Fusobacteriia; order Fusobacteriales; family Fusobacteriaceae; genus Psychrilyobacter. The sequence goes on along the minus strand of JAUXGP010000103.1, from coordinate 3,530 downwards.
CGCACAAATGGGTCGGTAGAGGAGACAAAGAAGCAGCTGATCAAGCAGCTGTTGACGCTATGAGAACCATGTTAAACAAGATCCATATCAACGGGGAAATAGTCATTGGAGAGGGTGAAATTGATGAAGCTCCTATGCTGTATATCGGTGAAAAGGTTGGTCTGAGAAAAGATCTTGATATCGCTGTGGATATCGCTGTTGACCCTGTAGAGGGTACTCGTATGACTGCCCAAGGTCAAGGAAATGCCCTGGCTGTTATGGCTATAGGAAATAAAGGTAGTTTTTTAAAGGCTCCAGATATGTATATGGAAAAATTAATCGTAGGACCTGATGCTCGTGGAGCTATCGATCTTAATTTACCACTTTTGGACAATGTCAACAATGTAGCTAAGGCTTTAAACAAGTCTTTAGATGAGTTAGTTATGGTTATCTTGGATAAACCCAGACACCATAAGATCATCAAGGAACTACAACAAATGGGTGTTAGAATATTTGCTATCCCTGACGGGGATGTAGCTGGATCTATCCTGACTGCTATCATAGATTCCGATGCAGACATGTTATACGGAATCGGAGGAGCACCTGAAGGTGTAATCTCTGCTGCTGTTATCAAAGCTCTTGGCGGAGATATGCAGGCTAAGTTAAAGTTAAGAAGTGAAGTAAAGGGTATATCTTTAGAAAATGACAAGATCTCTAACTTTGAAAAATCTAGATGTGAAGAGATGGGAATCGATATTTCCAATGTCTTTACTATCGATGACCTGGTTAAAGATGATGAGGTTATCTTTTCTGCTACAGGGATCACCGATGGAGATCTTTTAACAGGAGTTAGTAGAAAGAAAAATATAGCTAGAACCCAGACTCTATTAATCAGAGGAAAAACTAAAACTATCAGATATATCAATTCAGTTCATAACTTGGATTTTAAAGATGAAGACTTAAAAAAACTTATAAAGTAAGCTTTTATAGAGTGTAGATAACTTCTACACTCTATATTAATATCTAAGAATATAAGGAGAAAAAATATGTTATTTTACGATGATTTTATTAAAAAATTGAACAATACAGATGTAGTATTAAAAGACAGATATAAATACGGCCTGAACTTTACAAAAAAAATAGTCTGGCTGGGAACAGGAATTCCCATCACTCTGATTGGAGGATTCCAGCTTTGGGTACTTAAAACCAACGGCGGCAATCCGGTCGGCTACATTCTAGCCCTCCTGATGGTTTTATTTGGTCTTTATAACTTAAAGATGTCTCATTCTTATAAGATAGAGATCGATGTAATCCATAAAAAATTAATTAATAAACAGTTTACTATAGAATTAGATAAAGTAAAATTAATCGAACTTCGTAAGATGGTAGCTCCTAAAAGCAAGAAACTGGAAGCTTGCCTGGATATCATCACCCACGATAAAAAACAAATTATCCTGCCGCTTATTATGAACAATAAGTTGGAGTTTACATCTGTTATCAAAGAGATCGTATCCGATAAATTTGTAATTATAAAGGATTAATTATGGATATCTGTAGATGTATCTCCATCAATAAAACGAGGGTAGATCAGGCTAAAAAAACACTGGAAGGTCTTTCCTCTCTAGATCAGACCGTTAAGTTTTTTAAAATTTTAGGAGACGGAACGAGGTTTAAAATTATTACTGTTCTTCTAGAGGGAGAGATGTGTGTGTGTGATATCGCAACTACTCTGAATATGACCCACTCCTCCATCTCCCACCAGCTGAAGATTTTAAGAGAAAACAGAGTTCTTAAAAACAGGAAAGATGGAAAGATCGTATATTATTCCTTAAATGACAGTCATGTTAAAAATATCATCCTTCAAGGATTAGAACATCACAACCATTAATTTTCTCCTCACCAAAACGTTGAGTTTTTGTACTTATTGTGCTAATATAGTATAAATTAATGTGGAGGAGGTAAAAATGACCAAATCAAAAATTAAAATGTTTAAATCTTACCTGCTTTTACTGGGGGGAAGCTTAATTCCTCTTTTTATGTTTATCTCTTTTTTATATCAGTTAAATGTATCTCAAAATATAGTTAAACTGAAATCAGAGAAAAAAATAATTTTAAATTTAATAAAAAAAGATATAGAGAGAGAATTTGTTGACTATATAGAGGATGTCCGTTTTTTATCTGAAACTCCCCAACTAAGATCACTTCTATATAGAAAATCTAATTTGAAGGAAAATCAAGATTATTTAAAAAGCTATCTAAAGATTAAGGATAAATATTTTGCAGGGAATATAAGAAATAACAGAAATCATGTGATCATTGAGGAATATAATAACAATGAATATCTCAAATTTTCTGAACAATTCCTGACAAAAACTCCTAAAAAAATTATATTTTCTAAATTAGGAGACTATCAAAATAATTTTATAGTCAATATTATGGCACCTATCTATGGGAAAAACGATGCTCTTTTAGGCACTATCTCCCTCTATGGAAAACAAACTTATATCGATGATGTCCTGGAGAAGTACAGATCCACAAATTTGATCTCTGAAGGTGATTTTTATTGGTTCAGCCTGGATAAAAATAACAAAATTGACGAATCTCAAAAAACAGAGATCTTAAAAATGGATGATCTTCTCCCTATAAATTCCAATAGCGGTTCTGTTCTCAGTAAAGATATTTTATTTACTTTCGATACAATAGATTTTAAAGAACTTTTGCCTCAATTAGAGTTTGGTGAAAATACAGATTCTACTTGGAAATTAGTTGTTAAAGTTCCTGAAGCAGAGATAATTTCCATGAAAAAACGTTTTTTAAATGGATACCGATTACTTAGTTTATTTATTTTTTTCTTTCTCTCAATTACTATATGGGTTATTTTGAAAGAAACTAATAAACGTAAATTTTATGAAAATAAATTAGAATCACAAAATCAAAAACTAATAGAAAAAAACAGAACCAAAGATAAATTTATATCTATCTTAGCCCATGATTTGAAAAGTCCATTCACCGGGATTACTGGGATTTTTAATATCCTCACCAGGAAATATGATTCCTATGATGAAGCAAAGAAAAAAAAATTAATCTATTCTATAAATGATTCTATCCAGGGGATAAATGCTCTTTTGATAAATTTATTGGAGTGGTCTAAAATACAGAGGGGACAAGTTATTCCTTCTCCTATCAAAGTTAAGATAAATGACCTCACTGCTTCAGCATACCAAATTTTAAAATTAAATTTAGAGTCTAAAAATATTAAATTTTCAAACAATATCTCCGATAAACATTTTATTTGGGCTGACAAAAATATGATAGATGCTGTTTTTCGTAATATTATCTCCAATGCTATAAAATTCACTCCTAATTTTGGAAAAATTGAACTCTACAGTGAACGAATAGATAAGTTTGTTCTTATCTATATTAAGGATAATGGTATAGGAATGAATTTAGATATCCAGTCTAAATTATTTAAGCTGGATCAGCATCTGACTACTTTAGGAACTGAAAATGAGAAAGGAACCGGCTTGGGACTTATTATTACAAAGGAATTT
>JAUXGP010000059.1 GCA_030621995.1 Psychrilyobacter sp. | reverse complement strand
TTTGTATATTTCTCTGCAGTTCCAATGTATTTTTCAAGCTTTTTTCTATCTAAATATTTAATTTCTATTTTTTTTATTTTTTCTGTTTGTTCAGGATCTGCCCCTGATTTCAGGGTCTCATAGCTGATCTTATCTCCTGTTTCCAGATATATTAAGGCTAACTTTTCTAAGTTTTCGCCTGTTTTATAATAGCTTATTGCCTTATTGTAATCTTTTAACTGATGGTAATAATCCCCCAAATAATCCAGGATCTTGGAACTGGATTCAACTAAAATTTGATCCAGAGCTAATTTAACAGCTCCTAAACTATAGTTTTTATAGTCTATAGAAGCATCTAAATATTCTAATTCGTATTTTTTATCATAGGCGGATAACTTTTCTAAAAACCCAAGGTATTCATCTGTTTCGCCTAATTCTTTCAGGGCATTTAGATATATCTCTATTATCTCTTCCTTTTTTTCATCATCCAATCTATACTTACTGACCAATGTCTTTGAGATATTTCTCACTGCATCATAGTTTTTATTTTTTTCATTCAATTCTAAAGCATAAAAAAGACCCTTCTCTATCTCCTCTGAATCCGGGAAAAAAGTTTTTAAAAGCAGTAAATTTTCATTTAAGAATTTAAAATCTCCGTCATTATAGGAATCCTCTATATTATTCTCTATATCTTCAGGAAATGGCTGATACTTTGTAATTTTCTCAAAAGTTATCTCTTTAATCGTTTGATTTTTTTCTGTAAAAGAGATCTTATACTCTCCTACACTGGAAAAAGTAATTGTTAAGTTCCCATCTTCTTTTTTAAAATCTACAAGAGCATTTTTATATGTTTTTCCTGCTACTTTTAGTTTTTTTATCTCAGATATATTTTTAAATTCAATTTTTTCATCCAAGCCCAGGCTTATTACCTTCCCATTTGGAATGGTCTCAAAGTCATATTCAGCCTTTTTGCCTGGCTTCGACTGGACTTCTCCCAAAATAAAATTAATATTCTGCCTGTTGATCCCATGGGAATATATTTTTTCATAGCCCCCATAGAATAAAGATAGTTCTTGGATTATTTTTTTATTAACTTCATCTATTTCCTTAGAATTATTCACAGTACCGTAAGATCCTACACTAACCCCCAATAAGATGGTTACAAATAATATTAATTTTTTCATCTCATCCTCCAAAGGTTAATTTTAAATAAAAATAGAGCAATCTCTTGCTCTATTATATCAAATTTTTTATATTTTTACCATAAATTAAAGTTCATCTATCTTTAGAGTCAATTCATTCATCACTGAATTTTCCTCAAATATAGAATATACAGCACTAATTTTTTTATCTTCTATGATAAGACGTTTAGTGAAAACTTCAAAATTTCTATTCATATATGATGCCCTGTAGGAAAAAATCGTCCTTTGATTTTCCTTTAAAAGCTTATTACTCTTTATATCCCCGTCTCTTACTATCTGCACCTTATCCTTCAAGATAAATATTCTCACATTTGCATATTCATCGGAGTATGTGTATTTAACACCCATTTTATTGTCTTCTCTCGTTGCATCAAAGGTAGCATCATAGTTTTCACCAAAACTGTCTGTTGTTCTTATCCTTAGTTTCATCCACTATCCTCCCATCAAGCCGGATATAAATGAATCTACATCTTCTTCGTTTTCAGAATAATCATCCACTTCAGAGTATTCCTCTAGTTCATTGGAACCACCGGTTATCTTATCTTCCCTTTCGTAGTATGAGTCGCCATCCCAGTCGCCAATATTTGTTCCGCCGGCATAATATTCATCTTCCCAGTTATCTAATATATCCGATGATTCCTCATCATCATCTATTAATTCCACTATCTCTTCATCTTCCCTATATATAAAAACATACCTCTTTCCATCTGGGTTTTCTCCTATTAAATATTCGTCTCCAAACATCATTATATCCCCTACTACAGATATGTCATATTCCTTATCCTCTATCATATATTCAAAATTTTCTCCAACAGCATACATTTTTCCCACCTCACTTATGATATTTACTATTTCCTAATATACTAAACCAACGATAAACCTGCTCAAATAATATGAGTCTCATCAATTGATGAGGGAATGTTAAGTCTGAAAAACTCATCCTTAAATCTACAGCACTCCTGACTTCCTTGGTTACCCCGTAGGATCCACCAATTATAAAGTTGATTGTACTATTTCCATTGACCGTTATCTGTTCTATTTTTTTAGACATCTCTTCCGATGAAAACTTTTTCCCGCCTATATCCATCAAGACAGAATACCCTCTATTTTTAGAGATAGTCTCTATTATTTGTTTGGCTTCCTTCTCCATGGATAAATTCCTGTTTCTATCATTTCCATCTTCTTTTAATTCGATAATTTTTAATTTCGTATAGGCAGATAACCTTTTCGTAAATTCATCTATTCCCATATTAATATATTTTTCTTTTATCTTTCCTACGCAAACAATGTTTACATTTACCATTTTTGTCTCCTTATCCAGATCTTTGTCTCTAATTAATTCTACACAAAAAATATAAATTTTCCTGTTTTAATTTTTGTTTTTTGCCTCTTACTACTTTTTAGACGTCAGACAGATCTTTTTTTTCCAAAAATATTATTTTCGATTAAATTTTTTATTCATATCATCAAAAGTCATCTTTAATATTATTGGTCTGCCATGGGGACAGGTATATTTCCCGACCTTGTGCAGATCCGATATCAATGTTTCCATCTCCTCCAGAGTCAATTTTTCCCCTGCCTTTATAGCATTTCTGCAAGACATGGATATAATTACTTTTTCCCTGGGGTCGCCACCGCCTAAATTTTCCAGAAGATATCTAAATGTATCTTCTACACCAACTCTAAAGTTGAATATAGGAACTCCTCTGATTAAAATTTCATTGTCACCGAATTCCTCTACCTCAAATCCAAATTCACTGAACAATTCCAAATTGCCTCTGACAATCTCAGTTTCATACCCATTCAACTCCAATTTTATGGGGACCAATAAGTTTTGAATAGATATTTTTTGGTTGTAATGTCTGTCCTTCAGTTTTTCATAGAGGATCCTTTCGTGGACAATATGCTGGTCATAGATCTCCAATTCTTCCCCTGTCTCAACCAGGATGTACATATTATGGAGCTGGGCCAAAACCCTGTAATCATTTTTGATTTCATTCACTTCTTCTAGATTTTTACGATCACCATCATTCTGTCTTTCTGCCACAAGGATCTTTTCAACTTCAACGGATTCTTTCTCTTTTTCCGGAATAATCTCCTCTGGAGTGATTTCATTTTTTTTACCTTCATTTTTAACTTTGGCTTCCCTTATTTCCAAAGGGGAAATATCCATAGGGAGAGTTGCCTCATACTCCCGGCTATACCTGTTAGCCTTGGCAATCCTTTCAGCTACTTTATTCTCTAATTTTTCTTCTTTTATCAGGGTGGACTGTTCTGTTTTAATCACTTTATTTATCGGAGGAGTTATCAAATTTTCCAGTTCTTCAAAATCTAACAGGTTATTTTTTTCTGCATTTTGATTTTCATACCCATCTTCATCCAGACTCAAAGAGATAGAATTTTTCCTGTCATCCCTGTAGATAGCATCGGTCAACTGATCTAATATTTCTTTATATACACCCTCTTCATCCACAAATTTAACAATTTTTTTAGAGGGATGAACGTTGACATCTACCAGGTCAGGTGAGATATTAAAAAATATTATTGCAAAGGGGTATCTGCCTCTGACTAATTTAGTGTAATAAGCATCTAAAACAGCTTTTTCAATGGTTTTAGATTTCACATATCTGCCATTTACATAGGTATATATAGAATCTTTATTAGATTTTAGGAGGTTCATATTTCCCCAGTATCCCAGAGAAAATTTCATTGAATTCTTCAGGGTGTTTCTGCCAAATAGTTCTAAGATCGTATTTTCTATCCCACGACCGCTGGTTTTTATGACTTCCCTTCCATCTAAAAGCAGGGAAAAAGAGACCTCGGTGTTGTAGAGAGCTTCCTTTAAAACAATCTCCCTTATCCGTGCATATTCAGTAGATTTTTTCCTCAAAAATTTCAACCTTGCCGGCGTATTAAAAAACAGATCTTTAATGACTATCTCTGTTCCACCTGCTCTGGAGATTTCTTCATATTTAGTGATCTTACCGGCATTTAGATTTATCTTATGCCCGGCCTTGGAATCATTGGTTTTGCTGGAAATAATCATCTTGGATATAGATCCTATAGAAGCCAATGCTTCACCTCTAAATCCATAGCTAGTAAGATTAAAGATATCCCCTTTATCCTTAATCTTGCTAGTAGCATGTCTCTCCACACATAGAAACAGGTCTTCTTTCCCCATTCCCATCCCTGTATCAACCAGCCTTACATCTCGGCCATTATTTTTTATCTCTACTCTGATAGATCCTGTCATAGCATCCAATGAATTCTCTATCAGCTCCTTTATCATGCTGGCTGGATTCTCTACTACCTCTCCTGCTGCAATTATATTGGATACACTTTCATCTAGTATTCTTATCCTACTCATAAATATTACCCCTTCTAAAAAATAGCCTTAATATTATAGCAAAATTATAAAATTCTGACTATTCCTTTTTTATTTTAATTGTTTCATTTTTTTTATTTAATCAATTATACCCTATTTTTGATCTTTAAAACTAAAAAAAACGACTACTTTTTATTGACTGCTTTTATGGTATACTTTAATTAATATCAACATATTTAGTTAAAAAGGAGATTCTAATGAAAAAAATTATCTTACTATATATATTTATTTTTACTGCTCTATTTCCAACGGATGATCTGGGAGGGTATAAAGCCTTTATACAGGCAAAAAAAACTTATCTCCGTGGCGACTTTGATCAGGCAAAAATAGAGTTTGAAAATTTTATAGAGATCTATAAAGACTCTAAACTGGTTAATTCTCATTATTCTGATTACTACATTGCCATGAACTACTATGAGATCGGGGAATTAAAAAATGCTCTTAAATATTTAGATTCATCTATCTATACTCCTAAATATTTAAAACTTATAGGATCTAAAAAATCTAATTATTTTGAATTCCGACGGGGATTTTATTTAGGGGAGATCTATTCCCGGCTGGGTTATTTTACCAATGCACACTACCAGTATTTGACCCTCATAAAGGACTATTATTCGCCCGATTTAGAGCCTTTTGAAAAAAAAGCACTTAATATCCTGGCTTCCAAGGATCCTTACTACAACTATATACTGGAGATAAAATACAAAAATAATTATAAAAATATTAACAGATTAAAAGAAGACGATATAAAGATGATAGGGCACTACCTGTATTCAAAGGGACTATTTTTAGAATTTTATAAAGCCTATAAAAAATCAATTAACTCCGCTTCTAACAATAAAGAGATCGTTGTCGGTACCCTGAACATTTTGGAGGAGACAAACCAATATGACCTTATGATAGACCTTATCAAAAATCAATTCAGCTCCGGTAATACAGATTCTGATTACTATTATTTTTGGGGAAATGCCTTAAAAAAATCCAACAAACCATTGGAGGCCATTGAAAAATATAAATTAGTAGATAAGTCACCATATTTGGAGAGATCCATTTATTCCATCGGAAGAATTTATTTCATTTTAGAAAATTATGAGGAAGCTATCCTGTGGACTAAAAAGCTGAAAACCGATAAAGCTCACGAACTCCTAACCAGGTCTTATTTTAAATCATCTCAAATGGATCTGTTTAAGGAATCTGCAATTAAATATATACAGACTTATCCAAATTCTAACTTGTCCGGTTACTATAGAAATATGCTCTATAACGAAAGTAAAAATCCAAATTATTTAAACTGGATAATCAAACACAACCTAAACTCCTACTATTATCAGGTGGCTTTCAACATCACTAAGACTGCCAGGGTGTTGGAAGAATACCCTGTAAATTATAAGATGCGTGTCTACAAAGATTCCTTAGCTGTCCTGGATCAACTGCCTGAATTAGATGATCCCCAGCTGCTAATCATTGAATCTGATACAATCACTTTTCCCGGAGACAAAGTCTTCGAGACTTTTATTAAAACATCGTATTTAGAAAAAATTAAGTTATATGATTTAGCTATGAAACTATCTCTCTCCGCTGAGGAGGAGTTTTCTAAATATTCAAATCTTTATCCCTACCTGTATCCCAGATATTACAACGACATTGTAAAAAAATACAGTAAAAAATATGATGTGGAGGAGGCTCTTATCTTCAGTCTTATCAAGGAGGGGAGTAAGTTTGATTCAGATCTGATTTTTAAGAGTACCTATTTTGGACTTATGCAGTTAGATCTTAAAACCGCTAAACTGTATGACCCTGATATAACTGCTAAAAAACTTTTAGATCCCCATGTAAATATTGATATCGGGGTTAGGCACCTGGAATACCTTTTGTCGAGATTTGATAATAATATCAGCCTGACCATCGCTGGTTTTTATGAGGGGAAAGATCTAATCTCCAGCTGGAAGTTAGATAAGAACGGGGATATCGATGTGGAGCAGATACCATATTCAGATTCACAAGAATTTATAAAAAAAGTTATTACCAACTACTATAAATATAAAAATCACTATAAAGACTAAAGAAAAAAATTCTTCCTGAAAAGGAAGGATTTTTTTCTTTTACTCCCCTTGACAAACTAAATTTTATAAACTAAACTCTAATATCGAGTTACGATATCAAAATACGATATTAGGAGGAGTTATGGACGAAAAGATATTAAGAAAACTATTTTTAGGATTTATACAGCTGCACATCCTCAGACACGGCAGTAAAAAACCAATCTACGGGGTATGGCTTATGGATCATTTAAAGGATCATGGTTACAATATGAGTCCCGGAAGCATCTATCCCCTCTTAAAAAATATGTGCAGGGACGGGCTCCTGTCACTGGAAGAAAAGAAGGTAGACGGGAAGATCAGAAAATATTATACCACTACAGATCTGGGCAGGGTCATCTTAAAAAAAGGTGAAGAAAAAGTCCGTGAACTCAGTAAAAATATATAGGAGGAGGTTATGATTAAATTAGAGGAAGTAAATTTAACATTAAAACAGCAGCCGATCTTTAAAAATTTAAACCTGCATCTAAAAAAAAATAAAAAAGTTCTCCTTAGGATGCCTTCCGGAGCCGGAAAAAGTACCCTCCTAAAGGTAATTATGGGTTATATTCCCATGGACAGCGGGAGAATTCTTATAGATGGAGAAGTTTTAGGGCAGGATAATGTGGATGCCCTCCGTCAAAAATTTGCCTATATAGGTCAGAACATTTTTTTCACTGAAGAAAGTGTAGAAAAATATATAGAACTTATATTTTCATTTGAAAAAAATAGAAACATAAAACTCTCCAGAGCCACCCTCTATGAACTCTTGGAAAAGTTTGATTTAAATGAGAGTATATTAAAAAAATCTCCTGCACTTTTATCCGGAGGAGAAAAACAAAGAATTGCCCTTATATTGGTTTTACTTTTAGACAGGGAGATCCTTCTCTTGGATGAGGTCACTTCCGGGCTGGATCACGATTTAAAAATAAGGGTTATAGAGGTTCTGAAAGACCTCAATAAAACTATTATCATCTCTTCCCACGACAACCAATGGCTGGATTATGATGAATTCGAAGTAGTGGGATGGTGATCTTATGAATATATCTTTTTTTAATATCGCTATACTGTTGATTCCGCTTTTTCTATTGATTTTGGGGTTGAGATTTTTCAGGGTAAACCTCATAAAGAGATCCGCCACCTCCATTGGACGGATGATTATCCAGTTGTTTTTAGTGGGGATCTATTTAGAATATATCTTCAAATTTAACAATTGGGCTGTAAATTTCATCTATATTCTCCTGATGATAACAGTGGCATCTATATCTGCCATAGATATGGTGAAATTAAGCTATAAAAAATTAATTTTACCCCTCTTCGGTTCCATATTTTTGTCGTGGATAGCAGTCTATACCCTGTATCAAGTCATAATTTTACCTGATACCAATTTTTTTGAATCCAGATATATCATCCCTATCAGTGGGATGCTTTTGGGGAATGTACTCAAGGGGCAGATTATATTTTTGAATAACTTTTTTACCCAAATAAAAGACGGGGAAGATTCATATTTTTACCTTCTTTCCATGGGAGCTACAAAGTTTGAGGCATTACGAGAATTTTACAGGAGATCTATCGTCTCCTCCCTCCAGCCTGACCTGGCCAATATGGCCACCATTGGGTTGGTAGCCTTACCGGGAATGATGACGGGACAAATTCTGGCCGGGGCTTCTCCTTTTACAGCTATTAAATACCAGATAAGTATTATGCTTGCAATTTTTTGCATCAGAGGGCTCTCCCTTCTGCTTACAACCTTCGTTATAAATAAGGTCGCCTTTGATGGATTTAGCAGGCTGAGGAGAGATGTGTTTAGATAAACCCTCTTCCTTCTTATGGTTTCTCCCTCATCAGGGAGAAACCGAAGTAGAAAAAATTCAACAAAGTTAGACTTATCAATCTATTATTTATTTCCAGTTTTTAAACCATTGATCCACTGACCTTTCAAAATTTTCCATAAAATCTGAATTTGTTTTCCTGGTATAAAATTCCTTTGCAAAAGATTTCCCTTCATTGGAAGTTTTTAAATCAAATTCTTTTTCCTTCAATTCAAACATTGTTTTTAACTCCGCCTTATCCAGCTCTTTATATTTTTCATCAAAGACAATAAACTCCTTATTAAATCTTTCTCTTTTTACCCTCTTATAATTCTCGGGATAATATCCAAAGGTCAGCATCCCTAAAGGTATGGTATAATCCGGCAGATCTAATAATTCTTTATGGTATTCATAATTTTCCAGAATATCTCCTATATAGCAGCTTCCTATCC
>JAUXGP010000037.1 GCA_030621995.1 Psychrilyobacter sp. | reverse complement strand
CTCTATTTCATTATACAAGGAGATTTTTATGAAAAAACCAAAAATAAACTACCAGGTGATCTTGGAAAAAAAGATAAAAGAGATAGAAAAATTAAATTATATTCCGAGTCTGCTGCTGCACTCGTGCTGCGCACCCTGTGGATCATATGTACTGGAATATCTAGCAGATTATTTTAAGATTACAGTATATTACTACAATCCAAATATTACCTTTACTGATGAATATCAAAAAAGATATGTTGAGCAGCAGGAATTTATAGAGAACATCAATGAAACGGCCAAGAATAAGATAAGCTTTTTAGGCGGGGAATATGACACCAAGGAATTTTATGATAAGATAAGGGGCTTAGAGGACATAAGAGAGGGAGGTAAACGTTGTTTCGAATGTTTTGATCTGAGACTTACTCAAACAGCTGAGATGGCTAAGGAATTAAAGTTTGACTACTTTACTACAGCACTGTCTATCAGCCCATTAAAAAATGGTCAAAAGATAAATGAAATTGGGATAGAGTTAGAGGAAAGATTAGGAGTTAAATTTTTAAGAGCTGATTTTAAGAAAAAGAATGGATATAAAAGATCCGTAGAGTTATCCCGTGATTACAACCTTTATCGCCAAGATTATTGCGGATGTGTGTACTCAAAAAAGGAGAGGGAAGAAGCTGAAAAAAATAAATAAACTGCAGTCACGTTGCTTTTCTAATTTCATAGAATTAGATTTGATCTTTAATAGAAAGATATACAAGAATTTATAAAATAAATATACAAATAAAAAAGGAGTTGAAATTTCAACTCCTTTTTAGTCTCATGTTATTGCAGGTAATTATAAAGCGTTAACTGCAGCAGATAATCTAGCTTTTCTTCTTGATACTGTGTTCTTCTTGAAAACACCTTTAGTAACTGCTTTATCTAACTCTCTGTAAGCTACAGTTAATGCTGCTTTAGCAGTTTCTGCATCTTTAGCTTCGATAGCTGTTAATAATTTTTTTACCATAGTTTTAGTTCTAGATTTTACAGCTTGATTTCTCACTCTGTTTCTTTCTGCCGTTCTTATTCTTTTCTTACCTGATTTAGTATGTGCCAAATTAATTCCTCCTAAGAATTTAAAAATTTAATATTTAAAATAATATTTTACCTTGCAATAATATCACATATCACAAGAAACGTCAAGATACTTCTTAACTAATGAGGTTAATTTGGTAAGTAAATAACAAGATTAGAGACCAATATTGTACAATAGACCAAAAACATTATATCATATTTTTAATTACTTTAACAACAGTTTTTTAAAGATTAGAAAAATAAAAATAAAATGAAAAAAATATTTTCATTTTAAAATATATATATTTAGAAAACTAAGAATTATATATGTCAGCTGAATTTGTTGGTATTATTAGTAAATATCAGCCTTGACTAATTAAGAGTTAATTAAAAATTAAAATTTGATTAAATTCTAGAAAGAGAACATGTTTAAAAATCGTTTTTTATCCTTGACTTTAAAAAAAAAAGGAGTATAATGAATTTTGTTGTAAAGAAGAGGGAAATAAAAATAAGAAAAAATGTAAAATTTTTAGGAGGTTATATATTATGGTTTATGTATTATTATTAGTATCTTTTGCTATTTTAATAAAGGGAGCAGATGTTTTTATTGAAGGGTCTTCAGTTGTGGCCAAGGCATTTAAAATTCCAGAATTAATTATTGGAATAGTTATTGTAGGGTTTGGAACGTCACTTCCGGAATTTGCAGTTAATATGGCTGCTATTGCCAACAATTCCAACGAGATGGCAGTTGGAAATATAGTCGGATCAAATGTATTCAATATCTTATTCATAGTAGGAGCAATTGCTATATTCAAGCCTATGGTAATAGATGATAAATTAGCAACATTTGATTTTCCGTTAGCTATAGTTGCTGCAGTTCTGCTGCCATTTTTAGCTTTGGATGGAACACTTTTAGGGTTTGATCAAAATCTTACTAGAATTGACGGGATCATCTTAATATTAATATTTGCCTATTTTGTCAAAGAAACAATAGGAAAATCATTGGTAGATCAAAAATATAAGGATAAAAAGATGATGATCTATGAAATAGCTGAAGGGACTTTTAAATTAAATAAGTTTTTACGTGGTAAAAAGAAAAAAAAGCCGTCTGTAAAACATCTTTCTAAGGATATAGCAATGATTGTAATTGGATTAATTGCTGTTGTAAAGGGTGGAGATATGGTTATCGAATATGCATCTGAGATTGCTACTACTTTTGGTATGAGTAAGCATTTGGTCGGGCTTACTATTGTAGGAGTAGGAACTTCTCTCCCTGAATTTGTAGTGTGTATAATGGCTGCCAAAAAGGGACAGCAGGGGATTGTTATCGGGAATATAGTTGGATCGAATACCTTTAATATTTTATTTACTTTAGGAGCATCTATGGCTATAAAACCAATTGTAGTAGATCATGCTATGATTACCGATGCTATGAATGTAGGGATGGCTACAATCTTAGTAGGAGCCTTTGCAATATTAAATAAAAAAATCGGCAGAATAACAGGAATTGTATTGGTGGTGATATACATAGGCTATATGTATAGTGTAATAAAAGGTGCATAATAAATTTATAGGAGGAATGTAATTATGATGAGTTTAAAAGATATATTTAAAAAAAATAAAGAAATATTAATATATTCACCCCTCAAAGGTGAAGTCATTGGTCTAAATGAAGTGCCGGACAATGTTTTTACAAGTAATATTATAGGAGATGGGTGTGCTATAATACCTGAGCCCGGAGAGATCTGTGCTCCTGTATCTTCTAAGGTAGAAATATTTAAAACCAATCATCTTTTAATATTTGAACCTAAAAAGGGTGTCTATATTGTTATCCATTTCGGTGTGGGAACATCTCTTTTAGGGGGAAAAGGATTTGAAAGGATTGTAGAGCTGTCTCCTAAAAAGATGGTAGAAGCAGGGGAAAAATTAGTAGCCTATGATCTTGATTATCTGAAGGAAAATGCAAAATCTATAATCACCCCGATAATTGTAAGTGATGATAATGTAAATAATATAGAACTATTGGTGAGTCCCGGGGAAAAGGTAGAGGCAGGAACTCCTCTTATGAAGGTATTCCTTAAATAGAGTCCCAAAAAAAAAGAGTGAATATTCACTCTTTTTTTAATTATCTAAGAAATCATAAATTAATTATAAAAATTTAAATTACTCCTAATTGGATGGAATGTCACGTTCCTAGAATAAGCTTCTCTGATCTGTGTCACTTAATCCTTCTATTGCTCCCAATTCCTTTAATTTCTCAATGATTGTAGCAGAAGCCTTTGTTCTTCTCTTGAGATCTTCATAGGATGAAAAAGTTCTTCCGGTGCGTTCATTCAGCATATTTTCAACCACAGCTGCTCCCAATCCATTTACAGCAATGAGGGGCAGTCTGATCTTGTCGCCTTCGATCTTAAATTTGAAACCGTCAGACTGATATACATCTACTCCTAAAAATTCTACTTTACGAGCATTCATCTCCAGGATGATCTCAGATAGTGCCATCTGCCCTTTCTGCCTTACATCCATTCGGGGTTCATTGTTTAATTCCTTTATCTTACTTTTTACCCCGTCCAAAGTCAGCATAAAGTCAGAATCAAAATCATCTGCTTTCCGAGTCAGGTATGCAGTGTAGAAAGCCTGTGGATAATGAACCTTAAAATACGCTATCCTCATTGCCATCATAACATAGGCTACCGCATGTCCCTTAGGGAACATATACTTTATCCTCTTGCAGGATTCGATATACCAGCCGGGAACTTTTCTCCCCTTCATAATATTGGAGTATTCCTCCCAGGTATCGGGCTCCTTGCTGGGTCTTCCCTTTCTGACAAATTCCATGATCTTAAAGGCCAGGCCTTTTTCGACCCCTGAATCTATCAGGTAGTTCATAATATCGTCTCTTACTGAGATTACTTCAGACAGGGTAGCTTCTTTTTTTCTGACAAATTCCTGGGCGTTGTTCAGCCAAACGTCGGTTCCATGGGACAGCCCTGAGATACGGCAGAGCTCTGCAAAGGTTGTCGGCTTGGTATCTACCAGCATCTGTCTTACAAATCCAGTCCCGAATTCCGGTACTCCATAGGTTCCAACTACTGAACCAATCTGATCCGGACTTATTCCCAAAGAATCGGTGCAAGAAAACAATTTGATAGTCTCCGGGTCTGCCAGGGGAACATCATAGATATTTACCCCTGTCAGATCCTGTAATAATTTAATAGTGGTAGGATCATCATGCCCTAATATATCCAATTTTACCAGCTGTTCGTCCATTACATGATAATCATAGTGGGTAGTTATAGATGTGGATTTTTGATCATTTGCCGGTCTCTGTACAGGGGTAAAATCATATATAGATTTCCCTTCTGGAACGATGATCATTCCGCCGGGATGCTGTCCTGTGGTTTTTTTGACCCCTTCACATCTTTTGGCCAACCTCTCCATCTCGGCACCTCTCATAGGCTGGTTATTTTCTTCAGAAAATTTTCTTACATACCCGTAGGCATTTCTTTCAGCCAGGGTAGAGATAGTTCCAGCCTTAAATACATTTTCCTTTCCGAATAAGACTTCACAATATTTATGAATAGTTCCCTGGTATTCTCCCGAGAAATTTAGATCGATATCCGGGACCTTATCTCCATTGAATCCCATAAATACTTCAAATGGTATAGAATGACCATCACGAGTCAGTTCCGGACCGCATTCAGGACATTTTTTAGGAGGCAGATCCACACCGCTGCCCTCCTTATCCATAAATTCTGAATATTGACATTCAGGACAGACATAGTGGGGATAAAGAGCATTTACTTCGGTGATATCCATCATAAATGCTACCAGGGACGATCCAACCGATCCTCTGGATCCTACCAAATATCCGTTGTCCAGGGATTCCTTTACTAATTTTTGAGCCGACAGATATAAAACTGCAAAGCCATTTCCAATGATAGCCTTCAGCTCCCTTTTAATCCTGGCCTCAATATGCTGAGGGAGGGGGTTGCCATATATTTTATAAGCTTTATTGTAGGTCATATCCCTTACTTCTTCCTCTGCATTGTCCATCTTAGGAGGATAAAAACCATCTGGAATAGGCTGGACTTTCTCAATCATCTCATTGATCTTATGGGTATTATCTATAACCACTTCATTTGCAGCCTCGTCTCCTAAATATGAAAATTCCTCTATCATTTCATCGGTAGTCCTGAAGTACAGCTGGTTATCATACTGCCACGAATTAAATGCCATTCCACTACCATATCGAAGGACACTCCGAGTCAGGTGCTCATCCGGATTTAAATACTGCACATCTCCTGTAGCGACGACTATCTTCCCCTGTTTTTCAGCTAAGTCTACAAAATATTTATTCATCTCAATAATACTGCTATATGATTCCACTTCTTTTTTCTCAACCAATTCTGTATATGTACCCCTTGGATGGATCTCAAAATAATCATAGTATTTAGCTAATTCCTCAATCTCAGATTTTGCCGTACCACGAAGGTAAGCTTTTGTCAGTTCCCCTTCATTTCTAAAGGTTCCGCTGCCGCTGCTGGCTATAATTAATCCTTCACGGAGTTCAGTGAGGAGTGACTTAGGTATCCGGGGTTTTTTCTGGCCGTAAAAATCAAGATGAGCTCTTGAAACCAATTCATATAGATTTCTCAGCCCTTTTTGATTTTTAACCAAGATCATAGTATTAAATGTATCCATGAGCCTTACATCGGTTTCATAGACATTGTCTATCTCACTTAGTTTATAAGCTCCCTTTGTCAGAACCATATTCATCATCTTTACAAATATGTGTGCTGTAGCTTCAGCGTCATCTACGGCTCTATGATGGTTGTTAAGCTCCACACCTAGATGTTTTGCCATAGCTTTTAAATTATATCTTTTGAGTTCTTTCAGGATATTTTTACCCCACAGCAGGGTATCTATTACAGGTGGATCGTAATTTTGATTCAATCTGGCCTTTAATTTTGTCTGAATAAACCCGATATCAAATTTTGCATTGTGGGCTACCATGGTAGCATCTTTGGAAAATTCTAAGAATTTAGGTAAGACTTCCTCAATTTGAGGAGCATCTGCCACCAATTCATCGGTAATTCTGGTAAGTTTCACTATATTTTCCGGGATAGGTTTATTGGGATTGACAAAGGTAGAAAATCTGTCGATAACCTTTGTACCCTTTAATTTTACAGCTCCTATCTCTGTTATCTCATCATTATGAGGGTCAAATCCGGTAGTTTCTATATCAAAAACTACATATGTTTCATCTTCTATGATATTATCTTTAGCATTTTTCACCATCTTGACAGCATCGTCTACTACATAGGCTTCACAGCCCATAATCACTTTAAAATCTTCCATTCCTTTAGCTGCCTTAAAGGCAAACGGGAATGAGTGGGTTACACCAAAATCAGTGACAGCGATAGCTTTATGACCCCAGGAGTGAGCATGTTTAACCAAATCTTTTGCATCGATGAGTCCTGCCATATCACTCATCTTAGTATGGGCATGCAGTTCAATTCTCTTTATCTCTGCCTCATCTTTTCTCTCGACAGTTTTAGACTCAATGGCATTTACATTGGTTGCAGCGAGGATATCTTCGTTGTTGGTATACTGATCATTTTCCTTTTTCCCCTTGACCTTTACCCACATCCCGGCTTTAATATCCACTTTATTTTCTATCTTTGTAAATATTTTAATGGAGATTGAATCACTATGATTGGTCATTCCAAACTTTACAATTCTCCATTTGTTTTTTATCTCAATTTGTTCGACCTTAAAGACCTCTCCCTCCAAGGTACAGACTTCTCCGGGATAGATTTCGTTGAATTCTAAGAAATCATTGGTTGATCCCTTGATCATTCCCCGTCCAAAGAGAATTTTCTTCCCCTCGCTGCTTTCAACGACCTTCACCTTTTCCATATCTCTGGACTCGGTTCTTTTGGGCTGCTCCGCTACTTGCTTTACCGGATTGTTCAGCTGGATCTCCCTATTGGATCTCTCGATCTGTTCCTTGGTAATCTTAATAATTTCATCATCTATATCTCTGACTTCTTTAGTAAAATCTCCTACTAGGAGCCGGATGTCGAGATTATTTATCCCATACCTTCCCAGCTTGGTATTTAGTTTGATATCCACTTCGGCTTTTATGAGGCTATCTAAAGATACCTGATCCTTTAACTCTATATCTATATGCTGGTCGTGGATATAGATCCTATACAGGTGTAAAAAAGATCTGGAGGGAGCACTGGTAGTTTTTAACTCCTTGATAATCCTCTCTACAACCAATTTTATATCCATCTTAGTCAGACTGGCAGCAGCAAATTCGACTCCTAAATCCAGCTCTAATTTACCTCCAAACTTTTTATCGATCTCTTTTTGAATAAGATCCAACTCATCTAAGTTATGAGGATTTTTTACCACACATAATAACTCTATTTTTTTTAATTTTTCATAGATTGTTATCTCTTTTAACTCTATATTTTTTACTCCTACAGACTCAAAAAGATTCTTTTTGGGCCGTATCTTTACTATATTTCTAGGCATATTTCCTCCCTACTTACCTTTTTCCTTAAACAATATTTCTATCTGTTCTCAATCTCGTTTGTGATAAAGTTTTTTTACCTATCACCTTACTATTATATCATAGACTCTAAATAAAATTTATAAAAAAAACGACTGGCTTCCTCAAAAGTTAATCGCTATTAAATATTATTAATTAAAATATTTAATAGGAGCTCTAAAAGTTTAAAAGGTTGACTTTTTTTAACTTATATGATATTATACTGTATCACTCATATTTTTGAATGGTCCTAGAAGTTAGAAGTGAAATAAAATTAGTACCGGAAAACTGTAGATGATGAGATCTATAACCGCGGTAAAAAAAGAGGAGAAAAAAATGAAAAAAATAGTTTATATGTTGAAAGTTTCGACAGTATTTTCAACGATGATAAGTGTATCTTTAGTTTTAGCTAGATAGACTCAATCAGAATGAAATAAAATGTTTAATTATAAACATTTTGTTAACATATATTTTAAAAGCCAGCTATTAATTTAGCTGGCTTTTATTATTTTCTCAAAAATATTTACGATTTCTTGTTTCGTTTTGTTAGTAGTATGGGTATGTCTAAACATATGCGGAGTAAAGTCTATCTTTAATTTTTTCATAATTATAGCTTGTATGATAAACAATAACATTTTTTTATGAGCAATTTACTAACTTTAGAAGAGGAATTAAAAAAAGTGATTGTATATTGTAAGAGTAAATATTTTGTGCATAATTGGTGCTATCAAGAGGAGGGATAAAAATGATTTTATCGATATCAAAAGTAGTAGAAATTAAGTGGACGGCCGTAATGATAGATGACGAAAGCCTCAGGGATTTAATCTGGGAGGAATTGAAGCTAGCGGCAGCTGAGGAAGGCGTCACACTCTTATCCAATCCTTACAACTTATTCACACATGAGCTGATGCTGATAACAAAATTGACAGCCATAAATAAAGGAATTATAAAGCTGAACTGGATAGATCATCTCGTGAATCTGACAGAACTTAATCTCAGTCAAAATCAGATAGGAAGCCTAAAAGGTATGAAGTTCCCCGATAGCCTGACAACTCTCGATCTTAATAACAACCAAATAACCAGCTTGGATGGTGTGAAGTTCCCAGATAGCCTGACAGAACTTAATCTCAAGCACAATCAGATAGCGAGCCTAAAAGGTGTAAAGTTCCCAGATAGCCTGACAACTCTTGATCTTAATAACAACCAGATAGCGAGCTTGGAGGGTGTAAAGTTCCCCGATAGTCTGACAACTCTCCATCTTAATAATAACCAGATAGCGAGTTTGGAGGATCTGGACTTCACCGTTCTAGATAGCCTGACAACTCTTGGTCTTAATAACAACCAGATAGCAAGCCTGGAGGGTGTAAAATTCCCTAATAGCTTGAGAACTCTCCATCTTTTTAGTAATCGGATAGCGAGCTTGGAAGGTCTGGACTTCACCGTTCTAGATAGCCTGACAGCCCTTGGTCTTAATAACAACCAAATAGTGAGCCTGGAGGGTGTGAAGTTTCCTGATAGCCTGACAATTCTCCATCTTTTTAGCAACCAGATAACGAGATTGAAGGGTGTGAAGTTCCCCAATAACCTGCAAAGTCTTGATCTTCTTAGTAACAAAATAACGAGCTTAGAGGGTGTGAAGTTCCCTGATAACCTGCAAAATCTTGATCTTCTCAGTAACCAGATAACGAGCTTGGAGGGTGTGAAGTTCCCTGATAATCTGCAGAATCTCGATCTTTCTAACAACCAGATAGATACAATTGTGGGGTTCGAAAAAGCATTCTCTAAACTTAATAAATTTTTTCGCGTTTGTATGTCTAGTAACCCTATCACAGAGACTGTAGAATACCGTACGGTAACGGTTAAGATAGAGACAGATAACCCACACATCAATTTTACTCCTAGGTAGATTAAAAGATAGGTTCAGCTGATTTTTTATATATGGAGGGGTAGGATATGAAGTTGAAGATGTGGAAGCCTTTAGTTATGAATGTTATTTTGATGATAATTTTCACATCTATTATGGTGACGGTAAATTTAAAAATGAACATAATGGAAATTGACTTAAATTATTTTATTCTGCCTATATTTTCTGCTGTCTTATTTGGATGTATTATTACATACTTATCTATGAGGAGAACCAGGCATTTAGAGGAAAGGATAAAAGAAAAAACAAAGGAACTTGAACACTATGCATCCATGGATGATATGACCAATACCTATAACAGAAGAATGGGGTTAAAGATGCTGAGAAATTATTTTAGTCTCTCAAAGAGAGATAAAAACAGCTTGTCGGTATGCCTCATAGATCTCAATGGACTAAAATCTGTAAATGACACCTTTGGCCATACCAAGGGAGAGGAACTCATAAGGGATATCTCTGAAATGCTGAGGTCAAGTATAAGGGAATCGGATATTATCTCCAGGATGGGAAGAGATGAGTTTTTAACAGTCCTTCCTGAATGTGATATAGCAGGGGCAAGGAAAGTTATGAGGAGATTAAGAGAGAAGATAAGGGTATATAATGAGGGTTCCCAGAAAAGTTGCAGTGCATCGATAAACTTTGGGATTTCGGAATCTTCGTACTGTGATAAGAAGACGGTAGAATATTTGTTGTCAGAAGCAGACAATAAGATGCATGTTATGAATAGAAGAAAGAGAGACCTTTCTTATGAAAAACGGTATTCCTCAGAAGGGTGCAAGGACAATGTTTTAATTTTTAAGCTCTGGGTAATTGTTTTATAAT
>JAUXGP010000290.1 GCA_030621995.1 Psychrilyobacter sp. | reverse complement strand
ATTCTTTCTGCAACCTCTTTATATGCTTCAAATTGTTCCTCTTCAGTAGGGAACTTATCGGAGTTCATAAATAAGAATTCAGTTCTATAAAGACCGATTCCGTCAGCTCCATTTCTAAGCACACCTTCAATATCAGAAGGCCCGCCAATATTAGCCCAAGCTCCTACAGTGGTGCCGTCTTTGGATGTGGCTTTTTTATCTTTTAACTGCTTCAACTCTTCTTTTTCAACGTTGAATTTTTCCTTTGCTTTTACAGCTTCTACAATCTCATCGTTGGTAGGGTTAAGAATAACTTTACCGGTCAATGCATCTACAATGATTGTTTCCTCGTCTTTTGCATCATTTAGAATAGTCTTTGTACCTACAACAGCAGGCAGTTCCAGAGATCTAGCCATGATAGATGAATGAGCTGTTTTACCACCTATTTGTGTAACGAATGCTACTACATTTTTAAGGTCTATTTGAGCTGTATCTGACGGTGTCAGATCATTTGCCACAATAACAGTATCAGCAGGAAGATTTCCTAAATCTACAATGGGAGTACCTGTGATATTGTATAACCATCTCTTGGCGATATCTCTAAGATCCGCTACTCTTTCTCTCAGGTATGGATCATCTAAATTTGCCAGCATATCGCAGTATACTTCTATCCCTTGACTCAGTGCATATTCCGCAGAAATTTGGTCATCCTCAATTAATTCGACTACTTCTTCAAATAGATCTTCATCCTCTAAAAGTGTGATATGACCGTCAAAAATAGCAGCCTTATCCTCTCCTAATTTTTTAGCAGTCATCTTTCTGATCTCAAATAACTGTTCTTTGGATTTGTCTCTACCATCCAATAATCTTTTTTCTTCATTCTTTGCATCCAATACCTTATCTTTATTGATAACTAATTCTGTATCTTTATATAAAAATACTTTTCCAACAACAATTCCTGGAGAAGCATCGATACCCTCTATTAACTTTCTCATCTGAGAACCTCCGTAAGTAAAAAAAATTTAAAAAAGATAGAAGGGCAAACCTTCTATCTTAAGTGATTAGTCTCTTAAGTTTGCTAAAAGATCTGTTAACTTTTCAACAGCAACGTCAGCATCTGACCCTTCTGCATGTACAGTTACGTTAGTTCCTTTTTTAATCCCTA
This sequence comes from Psychrilyobacter sp., assembly GCA_030621995.1. Lineage (GTDB taxonomy): Bacteria > Fusobacteriota > Fusobacteriia > Fusobacteriales > Fusobacteriaceae > Psychrilyobacter. The sequence continues at coordinate 1,578 of JAUXGP010000290.1, read as the reverse complement.
GAGATAATAATTTTAATAATGATGTTCCTTTAACTTTTTTACCGGATTCATTTTCAACTTCAATCTTTGAATCGAAAGTTTTCGCTACAGTTACGAACTCGTTTCCTGGTCTTGTATGTAATCCTGTATCGTTTGTTATTTCTACCGTTTTGAATGCCATGATTTTTAATCCTCCTAATAATTTGAATAAATGTTTCTACAAAATTAGAATATCATAATTTAAAATAAAGTGCAAATAATTTCGTTAAAACATATATAAAAACTCCATATTATCCGGGATTAGAACTTAAGGTCTTAAAGTGGATAACCACTCTAAATCTACATCACTATCATAATCAATTCCATCTGCTTCGAAACCATTTAAGTTCATAAAGTATTTCTTATATAATTTAAAATCACACAACTCTTTAAAATTTTCCTCTGTAATATCCTTATATATATTTACACTTTTTTCCTGAATCTCGTCAGTTAATTCCCAAGAATCCGGTCTCATTCTGCCCTGTACATCAAAATTAGGAGAATCTCCATAGATCATGTCAGCAAGAAGCCTGTGAGTATGCTCCATACACGGCTCTTCCTTCCCCTGCTCTGCCATAACTTTGAATAGTACAGAAGCATAGATAGAGAAACATGGAATAAATGCACTGGCCTTTGTGGTGATCGCCCTATTAACAGAAGTATATACTTCACCATTAAGTTTTTCACGAACCAGAGTATTTAATTCCGCAGCACTTCCTTCTAAATGTGCCTTTGCTTTTCCAATAGTTCCATCTCTATAAACAGCACGAGTTATATCGCCGCCAATATATGAATAAGCTACACTTTTAAAACCTTCATTACAAACGCCTTCATTCACTAAAGTTTTTACCCAGTGACTCCAGTCTTCTCCACCCATGACTTTGACAGTATTTGCAATTTCCTCTTCATTTGCAGAGTCAACGCTCATATACTCAATCTCTTCTTTTTGAATATTTAATGTATATCCGCTAAACTCCTCATTTATAGGTTTAATACAAGATCTGTGAACAATTCCAGTATCGGGGTCTTGTCTTATCCCAGAAGCAACACTATATATAAGGAGGTCTATCTTTCCTCCGAATTCATCCTTTATATATTCAATAACTTCTTTTCTCATCTCATGGGAAAAAGCATCTCCAATAAAGTTTTTAGCAATTAAGCCTTCTTTTTCTGCTTCTTCTTTAAACCATATGTTGTTGTACCAGCCAGCACTTCCTACTTTTTTAGGAGTTCCTTCTTTTTCAAATGAAACTCCAATGGTATCAGATTTACTCCCACCAAATGCCAATGAGATTCTGGTAGCTAACCCATATCCTGATGATGCTCCTAAAATCAATACTTTTTTCGCACCTTTATATTGCTTATTAGTTTTTGCGATCTCAATTTGATCTTCAATTATTTTTTTACATCCCATAGGATGGCAGTTTAGAGCTAAACTTCCTCTTACTCTTGGTTTAATTATCATGTTTATTCAACACCTCCGTTTGATTAGTTTATCATAATATTTGCTATATTTAAAGGTAATTTATAATATCACCTTTATTAAATTACTGTTGTAAT
>JAUXGP010000247.1 GCA_030621995.1 Psychrilyobacter sp. | reverse complement strand
TTTTTTGTTAGGCTTCACTTTTTTCCCGTTCAAGAAGATATCGATCTTCCTCATACTCCTGCTGGAATACCCCTGAACTTCCTTTAGGTAATCTCCCACCTTGTATCCATGATATTCCGGCTCAATTATATATTTTTTCATCTATTCTCCTTCTCTATAACTTTAATTCATAACTATATTTCTATCTATTATAACATAAAAATAGAAAAAGGAACCCATGGATTCCTTTTCTAAATATTATACTATAGAGTTTTAATTATTGAGAAATTATATTCGTTTATCTGATTTTATTTTTTTATCTGCCTTTAGATGTTCCTTTCCCACCATAATTAACATCATATTTATCTTCTATCTCTTTTCTAAACTTCATTCCCTCTAATCTTCTCTTAGCTTTCAAGTTCGAAATTTCTTTATTTAATCTTTCTACACCCTTCCAGTCTACCTTATCTGCAGCTAATTTTTTCTCTAATTCCAACTCTTTTCCTCTGATGTCTAAACTTTCTTTATATGTCACACCTCTTCTTCCTTGCATCATTTCAAACATTTCTGCTCTATGCTCTTCGCTCAGGCTGTTTTCGTTCCACATCATAGATCCATTTCCACCACAGCCATACCCTCCGGCTCTATTTCCTCTGCCCATCATAGATCCTTCATTGTGATATCCATAAGCTCCAAAGGATATTGCCGATACCAATAACAATCCTATAATTACTTTATTCCTCATCTTAATCCCCTCCTTATTTTACATTCTCTTTTCTTATATATATTGTACTTTGGTTTTGTGAAAATTCTGTGAAGAACTAAAAAAGCAACGTGACGCTGCATCCATTTTCTTGGACAAAAAAAAGAGTCTCTAAAGACTCTTTTTTAGTTGAATATTCTTTGAAAAAAACCCAATTTTTCAATCGAATGTTTTATTATTAAATCACTTTTCAAATAAGTTTTACCGTCTATTAAAATTTTATACTCTCCTACAACAGTTCCTGCCTCGATGGGGGCTTCTATATTCTTTTTCATTACCACTTGTTTTTCTATTCTTATATTTTTAGCCATCAGCTTGGTGTAATCATTATCAGCATAAAAACTAACCTCTGATTTTACACCGTCTTTCACCTTGAGTGTCCCCATTTTTTCCCCGCGAACCAAAAGGTCTACATAAGCGTAATCATTGTAGAATTCTTCTAAATCTTCCAGCACCACTCTGTCACGGGTTTTTTCATCCGGTGAACCAAATACAATTTCTACCATATTTAAATTATTCTTTTTAGACACTATGGAAATATTATAGCCTGCCAAACTATGGTGCCCCGTTTTCATCCCATAGATCCCGTCTATTCCCAATAATTTATTTCTACTTTTAAATTTCTGCTGCCCATTTCTTATGCTGGCCTCTTTCATGGAAGCAATTTTCATATAGTCATCATTTTTTAATAATTCCATCGATAATTTATAGATGTCATTTACCGTAGATACATCCATCTGAGTTCCTGTCATATGAGGAGGCAGTCCTGCCGGTGTATAGTAATTGGTATTTGTCATCCCCAAAGATTCTGCTTTTTCATTCATCTTCTTTACAAATCCATCCAGATCTCCATCTCCCACATAGTAAGCCAGAGAATATGCCGCATTATTGGCAGAATAGATAGCTGTTGCCTTGAGCAGATCTCTCACACTCAACCTGTCTTCCACAGTCATCCATATCCTGCTTCCACCAACTTTTCTCGCCTCTTCCGGGATATCTACCATATCCTGCATGGATATTTCACCCTTAGATATGGCATCATAGGTGAGTAATATCGTCATCATCTTAGTTACAGAAGCCAGGGGGTAGATCTTGTCTCCATTGACCTGATTTATTATTTTACCATCTGCTGTTCCCAATAATTTTGCTGCCGATCTGTCTGCCTGTCCAAAACTCAATACACCTATAACTAAATATATTCCTATAATAACTTTTTTCATCCTATTCACTTCACCCTTTTCATTTTTATAATTTGTTTAATAACCGATGTTCCACAAATGCATTCGCTATCGCGAAAATTCGGTTAATAATATGCTTTTTAGATCAAAGTATTATAGCATATATCAAATAAAAAAGGGATAGTCTCCTACCCCCAGTAAAATCATTACTTTTTAGACATATAGTCCTCTATTGCTGCTTTTATAGCTTCTTCAGCTAATACCGAGCAATGTACCTTTGCTGCGGGTGAACCATCTAAAGCTTCTACAACAGCTTTATTAGTCACTTGTAATGCTTCCTCTACGGTTTTATCTAAGATCATCTCTGTAGTCACAGATGATGATGCAATAGCTGAAGCACATCCAAATGTTCTAAATTTTACATCTCTGATTATTCCATCTTCTATCTTTAAGAAGATCTCCATCATATCTCCGCAAGACGGGCTTCCTATCTTTCCATATCCATCAGGATTTTCAATTACTCCAACATTTCTAGGATTCATAAAATGATCCATTACTTTTTTTGTATATTCCATCTATCGTCACTCCCCATCTTTTTATTTATTTGTTATTTGAAATTCATTCCAAAGCGGCGAGATCATTCTCAATTTCTCTATCACCTTAGGAGCTTCCTCTATCACATATTCTATATCTTCACGAGTATTAAACTTTCCCAATGAAAATCTGATAGTTCCGTGAGCATCTACAATCTCTATCCCCATTGCTAACAACACATGGGAAGCCTGCAGGTCATCCGAAGAACATGCTGATCCTGAACTTACTGCTATTCCCTTATAATCGAGCCCCAATAAGATTGATTCTCCTTCTAAATGTTTAAAACTTACACTTGAAGTTCCCGGAAGCCTGACTGCCTCTTTACCGTTTATCTTTATCTCTGGAATTCTTGCGATCATCTCTGTTTCAAAGAACGATCTCAATTCCTCCTCTTTTTTTATCTTATCTTCCATATTTGCAGTAGCTAATTCCAATGCTTTGGCCATCCCTACTACCCCTGCCAGGTTAGTTGTTCCAGGTCTGATCTTCCTCTCTTGACCTCCACCTGTGATCACCTTTCCTAATCTAATTCCGTTTTTAACAAATAATCCAGCCGTTCCCTTGGGACCGTTAAATTTATGAGCTGAAAAACTCATTAGATCTACTCCTAATTCCTTAGGATATACAGGTATCTTTCCAACTGTTTGAACAGCATCTGTATGAAATACAATCTTATTCTCACGAGTTATCTTA
>JAUXGP010000028.1 GCA_030621995.1 Psychrilyobacter sp. | reverse complement strand
GTCTTTTTCTGATATTGTTCATCATAGCGGGTCTTCTGATATCTAAATATCTATATTTTAATCGAAGATTTTCGTTTACATTGGCATCATCTGAGATTTCAAATGGTAATACTTCTGCTGAGTTTAATACTTCTATATTTGTGATGAATACTTCTACATCTCCAGTAGCCATCTTAGCGTTTTTAGAAAACCTTTCCTTTACTTCTCCAGTTACCTTGATTACATACTCACTTCTGACCTTAGAAATTGTAGATTTCATCTCTTCTGTAGCATCTTGAGGAACTACTATTTGAGTTACTCCCTCTCTATCTCTAAGATCAATAAAAGTTAATCCTCCTAAGTCTCTCTTAGTTGCTACCCAACCAGATAAAGTTACCACTTCACCGATGTTTTCTGCTCTTAATTCTCCCAATTTATGGGTTCTATAAATATTCATTCCATACCTCACTATTTTATATAAAATATTTTCATTTCTAATTTAATACCTTTATTTATTTCCGCTTGATAACTTTCTTTCAACTTTGTCTCGCCCCACGAGGTCTACATTTAAAATTAAGTTTTATTATACCTAATTTTAATATCCGTAGAACCTGACTTCAGAAGGAGAGGGTTATACTTTCTCTAATAATTCATCAAATTTTACTATTTCCACATCTCTGCTGTTTAATTCTTTTAATCCTACTGTTTTATTTGCTTTAGATTCTGCATCTATAATTATTTCTTTTTCAGCTCCTAATTTAAATGCTTTTTTTCTATGAGCATTAGCAGATTTTGGTGTATATTCAATATAAACTTTTACTCCATTATCTCTTAATTTATTAGCCACTAAGAACGCATAATCTATATTTTCTTCTCCTACCCAGCTTACATATACATCAGGAGTATTTACAATTTTATCTTCTCCCAATAACATCATTAGTCTATCTAGCCCAGATCCAAATCCTACTGCTGGAACTTCTTTATCTCCAAGCTGCTTTATCAGACCGTCATATCTTCCACCACCTAATACAGTTCCTTGGGAACCCAGTTTTTCAGTGATGATCTCAAACACTGTACTCGAATAATAATCTAATCCTCTAACTAATCTTGGGTTTTCTATATATTCCACACCAAACATGTCTAAATATTTCTTTACAGTCTCATAGTGTGACTTCTCTTCGGCATTCAAATTATCAGGTAACATTGGAGCATCTATCGTCAACTCCTGGCATCCCTTATTCTTACAGTCCAATACTCTCAGCGGGTTAGCCTCATACCTGGTCTGGCAGTCGTTACATAATCCATCTTTTTTAGGAGTCAGATAACTTACCAGGATTTCTCTGTATTTTGCCCTTGTTTCATTTCCTCCTACAGAGTTTATATTTACCTTCAGATCTTCAATCCCTAGTTTTTCCATCAACCTATATCCCATAGAGATAACTTCAGCATCTGCCATAGGTGATGCATTTCCTAGTACTTCTACACCAATCTGATAAAATTCCCTGTATCTTCCTGCCTGGGGTCTTTCATACCTGAACATATTATTGATATAATAATATTTAGTCAGATCTTCCTTCCCATAGGTCTTGTTTTCTAAGTATGATCTTACTACCGGTGCCGTTCCCTCAGGTCTAAGAGTAATACTTCTGTCTCCCCTGTCGGAGAATGTATACATCTCTTTATCGACGATATCCGTTCCCTCTCCAATTCCTCTTTTGAATAGGTCTGTGGATTCAAATGTAGGAGTTATTATCCTTCCAAAACCATAATTTTCCAATAACTCTTTCGCTGTATCCTCTATAAAGTTAAATTTTAGAGCTTCTGCATCATATATATCTCTAGTCCCTCTCATTGCTTTTATCAGTTTCATCCTTTCACCTCACAAAATTTATCTAAAATACTTTCCAACCTTTTAACCTATTGTCAATGACTTCTCCCAATCCTGCAAATTTCCCATTTATATAGATCCTATATCTGTCATTTGGTTTTTCACATATCACTGTGTTTCCATTTATATATAATTTTATCTGTTTTTCATCTTTTATCTCTACCTTTTCAAAGTTAAAGCTGTCCTCTACAGAAGTCACGAAAGAAAGATCTCTTTTTTCTCCCATCTCCTCCATCTGTTCAATGGTGAATCCGTCTTCTACCAGATATTCTCCTACCTGGGTCCTTCTCAGTCCATTCATATGGGCATAGGTCTTTAATTCTTCCCCCATATCAAATATCAACGATCTGATGTAAGTGCCCTTAGATACCTCACAGTGAAGTTTCCCTATCTGTGTTTCCTCATCAAATTCTATCAATTCTAACTTTGAGATCACTACATCTCTGCTTTTTCTTTCGATTACTACCCCTTCACGAGCCAGTTCATAGAGTCTTTTTCCGTTTACCTTCAGTGCAGAATACATAGGAGGAACCTGTTTTATTTCCCCTCTAAATTTAGATAATATATTCTTTATATCTTCACCGGTTACTTTTACGTCACTTCTGTCTATAACTTCCCCTTCAGTATCATAGGTATCTGTTTTTGACCCTAGGATAAAGTCAGCTATATACGTTTTTTCCTTGGCTTCTATTACATTAGCTAATTTAGTAGCTCTTCCAAGACAGATTACTAACACTCCTGTTGCCAGCGGGTCCAGAGTCCCGGTATGTCCTATTTTTTTCATCTTTAATATTCTTTTTAATTTTCTAATCACATCAAAGGAAGTATATCCTTTGGGTTTATCCACATTAATTAATCCATTCAATTTTTATCCACCCTATATTATTTATTTTCATAACAGTATATCATATTTACTGGCCTTAAACAATCACAGAAATCTTTTCTTAGCCACTAATATCACGAATTTATACGAATTAAATTCACCCTTCGTGCACTCTATAGTCCGGTGTTTTTTCACCTTAGTTTTTCTTTTCTTCCTTTATTGGTTTCGAAAGATACTTCTCCACATCATACTTTACCTCTATTAATTTACTGTTTCCCATTTCAGACTCTATTCCGATGATCCCAAATCCTTCAGCAAAATAGATATAGTATTCATACCCGTCTTTCCTATATCTTAATTTTACTGCCTCTATCTCCTCACCCATCAATTCCATCTTTTCATCTACAGATAAGATCTTATATGTAGATTTATCGTCATTTATCCAAGAAACGCCTTTTTTTATAGGTGACCTGAGTAGGATTAAATTATTGTTTGATTTTTCATCTATATAGTCATCTTTTAATTCACTGGTTTCCCCTTCTCTGTATACCAGTATATAACCGTCTTTGTTTACACGATAGACAGCCACTCCCATAGTAGCAGTATCCAAAGTTTTCTTTTGATAAAATTCACCCTTTATCTTATCTATTATTTCTATACTCCCGGCCCCTTCAAATCCGCCGTTAAAAATTTTAACCATAGGTTTATTCGGCATATAATCCTTTACTCTTACTTCCTTTGGTTGTTTTGAATTTATTACATTAAAGGTTAAAAATATCACCGATAATAAAATTATTATCCTTATAGTTTTTTTATTTAATTTTTTTTTCATATTTTTCCTCCCATATCGCCCATGGCGAATTATATTCCCCTGACTTCCTGTTTATAGTATACTATAAGTCTTCCAAAAGTTTCAATGATATAGTATCCCAATTTTTAGAAGTTAAATATATATAATCCAAATCATATTTTTTATATAATCTTTTTAATTTTTTTTTATCTATATCTACAGGACTTGTATGCAGCAAGACCCCTTTTTCCCCACTGTGCAGATCCAAGTCATCGAGATAGTTTTTAGGAGAGATAAACTTATCATAGGTATTTTCAAAAATTATCATAATCACTCCGTTTTTTAAAAACTTTTCATAGTTTTCATCTATATACCCTGCATTGGTAACAATAACCTTATCTCCTATATATTCATAATAATCCTGATATTTTTTTATCAATATTTCACAACTATCATCGCAGCTCCCCACCCCTTCATCTAAAAATATCCCGTCTACATTCCACTCCTTTTCCCAGAGGTCTATATCTTTTCTCACTTCCCCTTCACCCCTGCTGCCATAACCACTGGCTACATACCCAATTACTTTCCCTCCATTATTTTGTATCTGCTTTATTTTATCCTCTAATTTTTCAAAATAATATTTATTCTCCCTCCTGCTTACAGGCCCGTTATTTGGATTAACTATCACTACTACTTTATTTATTTTTGAAAATTCAGCTATCTCATCAAAAGCTGCATCGAATCTCTCTCCCAATGGGATATATGCAGGAATTATATAACTATATTTTTTAGGTTTCAGCCAAAATATTATTGCCAGGCCAAATATGAAAACCACCATAAATATAAATATATTTCTCATTCTTTCCCTCCTTTATTTTATACAAACTAAGACATATCACTTATGACGAAACTGTACGGGTAATCCATGAACTACCCCTTTCGTAAATTCAAAACTTTTTTTCACTAATTTTTTTAACCGCTAATGCTGCCAATTATCGTAAATAAAAAAATAGTAGAGATTTCTCTCTACTATCTATATATACCTTATAATTTTGCTAATCCTTGTTCTAAATCAGCTATAATGTCATTTGCCTCTTCTAATCCTACTGATATTCTAACCAATCCTTCAGTTATTCCTGCTGCTGCTCTCTCCTCTACTGTATATGGAGAATGAGTCATAGATGCCGGATGCTGGATCAAAGTTTCTGTATCTCCTAAACTTACTGCCAGAGTACATAATTCTAAACTATTTAATAATTTTTTCCCTGCTTCCAATCCACCTTTTACATCAAAAGCAATTATTCCACCGAATCCATCCATCTGTTCCTTAGCTATTTCATGTCCTTCATGAGATGCAAGACCTGGGTAGTATACTTTTTCTACCATAGCATTCATATCTAAGAATTTTGCTATCTCATATGCATTACTGCAATGTCTTGCCATTCTAAGTTCTAAAGTTTTCATTCCTCTCATCACAAGAAAGGCATCATTTGGACTAAGTACAGAACCTGTCATATCCTTTACACCTATCAATCTTATTTGAGTTACTGTATCAAGATCTCCTGTTACGAATCCTGCCACTACATCTCCATGACCGTTTAAATATTTAGTAGCTGAGTGAACCACTAGGTCAGCTCCTAACTCCAATGGTCTTTGAAGATATGGTGTCGCAAATGTATTGTCTACAACTACCCTGGTTCCTTCATTTTGATGAGCTATCTCACAAACTTTCTTTATATCCACAATTTTTAAATTTGGATTTGCCGGAGTCTCTAAGTAAACTATTACAGTATTGGGTTTCATAGCTTTTTTTACAGCTTCCAAGTCGGAAGTGTCTATAAAGTCTACCTCTATTCCAAATTTAGTTAATCCATGGCTCAAGAATGCATATGTACACCCGTATAAAGTTTTATCCGCTAACACATGATCTCCTGCCTTAAGTAATGTCCACATAGTAGAAGATATAGCTCCAATTCCCGAACTAGTCGCAAGAGCAGCTTCTGCTCCCTCTAATAATGCTAATTTCGCCTCTATAACACTTGATGTAGGATTTCCTAATCTCGAATATATATATCCAGCTTCTTCCAAAGCAAACCTTCTACCACCTTGTTCTGCTGTATCAAATACAAATGTAGAAGTCTGGTATATTGGTGTAGTCAATGTTCCAAATGGATTTTTTTCAGCTCCTCCATGTATTGCCTTTGTTCCAAACCCTTTTTCTTGAATCCCGTTCATTTTAAGCCCCCTTAAAAAATGTTATTTCAACCTACCACATTTATACAACACTTCCCGAGAAAAAGCAATTTTTTTAGAACAAACATCATAAATAAAAAATTATATAACCTCATTTTAATAAAACCAATGTGATTTATTCTAAAAAATCAATATTCTTTCCCTTCATTTGTTTACATAAAGCAATGAAATAGAGTATAATTTTAACAACTATTATTTTTAATCTAATAGAAAATTTTAATCTTAGGAGAGTTTATGAGACCCATACAAAAGATATTTTTTATAATAATAACTTCAGTTATCTTAATTTCATGTTCCAACAGTAAATATTATACAGTAAAAAAAGGCGATACCCTGTATTCCATTGCCAAAAAAAGAGATGTTTCAATCTCAGAATTAAAGGATATAAATAACTTAGAAAGCAACTTGTTATACTCGGGTCAAAAGATATACCTTAAGCCCTCTAAAAATTACAAGGGCAGTTATCATCTTGTAAAATCAGGGGATACACTCTATAGTATCTCAAAAAAATATGATGTAAAAGTTAACCAGTTAAAAAAAATAAATGATTTAAAAACTAACACTCTCTATAGAGGTGATAAAATATACCTGGGAAAGATGGTAAATAAGGGAGACCTAAACTACAGCTCAAGTTCTACCACAACATATAAAAATAATTCTAAAAACTCTATTTTAAAAAACTTTAGGCCGCCACTGAAGAAAATGGTGGTAAACAGCCCTTATGGATACAGAGATCATCCTGTTTTAGGCAGGAGAATACTACACACAGGAGTAGATCTAAAAGCTTCTATGAATACCCCTGTATATTCTCCTTATAGCGGAGTAGTCACCTATGCCGGCTGGATGAATGGATATGGAAAAATTATTATTATAGACAATGGAAATAATTATGAAACAAGATTTGCACACCTGAATAGAATCCTGGTAAAAAAAGGACAAAAAGTAAACAGAGGAAAGGTCATAGCTAAATCAGGAAAGACAGGCAGGGTTACCGGTCCCCATCTGCACTATGAGATCAGATATAAAAAACAATCGATGGATCCAATGAAATTATAGCTATACTTATGATTTCTCAAAATGTTAAAAAAGGAGACTCCTATTATTTCAGTAGGAGTTTATTTTTTAAAATCATTTAAAAATTAAAACATTGGCATAAAAGTTGCTAAATAATATCATAAGGGTATAGATAAAAGGAGGAATCATTAAAATGTCTGAACTGATAATAGTAAGAGGCGGAGGAGACCTCGCTTCCGGTGTGATACAAAAATTTCACAGGAGTGGATTTAGAGTTGTAGTTTTAGAGACGGAAAAACCATCTTTTATAAGAAGAACTGTCTGTTATGGAGAGGCCGTATATCAAAAAGAAGTAATCTTAGAGGAAAGTAAAGCTGTACTGGTTCACGGAATAGATGAGGTCGATAAGATATTAGATGGTGGAAATATCGCTGTAATAGTGGACCCTTGTGGTGACACAATAAAAAAATTAAAACCATTGGCTGTAATCGATGCTATCTTGGCTAAAAAAAACTTGGGAACAACTATACATATGGCTCCTATTACTGTGGGGCTTGGTCCTGGTTTTACAGCAGGAAAAGATGTGGATATTGTCGTAGAAACAATGCGTGGCCACGATCTGGGACGATTGATTTTTTCCGGGAAAGCCAAGAAAAACACCGGTGTTCCAGGAGTCATAAGGGGCTATGGACGGGAAAGAGTTATCTACAGTGAAGTCGATGGAGTTATTAAAAATATCAAGGACATCGGAGACTTTGTGGAAAAAGATGAGATCGTTGCTTTCGTAGGAGATATCCAGGTGAGATCACCCCTAACCGGAATTTTGAGGGGTCTTATAAAGGATGGATACAGGGTTCCTCAGGGGTTTAAGATAGGGGATGTGGATCCCCGTAAAGATCAGCAGCAAAATTGTTATACTATATCAGATAAAGCCAGAAATATTGGCGGTTCAGCTTTGGAGGCTGTTTTATATTTAAGGAGAATGATTTAGTTGATAAAAAAAATACTATTTATTCTGATTATGATCTCATTGATGAGTTGTAACAGAGGTAAAGAAGAGAAGGAAACTGTGACTATAAGTGTAGCAGCCAGCCTCACCGACGGGATAGAGAAGATCGCTAAAAACTATACAAGAGATACTGGAATAGAAGTAAGAATAAATTTAGGAGCGTCTGGATCACTGAGAAGACAGATGGAGGAGGGAGCCCCGGTAGATTTTATATTTCTGGCTTCTAAAAATCATATAGATCATCTTGTAAAGGAAAAAATCATTGATGAAAATAAACATCTCTTGGAAAATACCCTGGTAGTTGTAGGAGATAATAAAATAGATAATTTAAAAGGTATGGACGGATTACTGGCTATGGGAGATCCTGATTTTGTTCCAGCAGGCAGGTATGGCCGGGAAGCACTGGTAAGCTCTGGTCTGTGGGATAATCTTCAGGGGAAAATCCTTTTCACCAAAGATGTCAGATCGGCACTTTTTTATGTCAAGATAGGTGAGGTGGATTACTCTATCGTTTACAGAACCGATGCTATCCTTCTAAAAGACAAAGAGATCTATTATATCGATGATGATTTACACTCCCAAATAATATATGCATCAGGTGTGAAAATAGGAAGTGTTCCAGGGAAAAAATTTAGTAATTACCTTATTAAAAATATAGAAATTTTTGAAAAATATGGATTTAAGGTGAAATAGATGATATTAGAAGCAACTAAGCTTTCTTTAAAAATAGCTTTTATATCAACACTTATAAGTGTAACTTTGAGTTTTCTAATAGCAATTTTTATCTATAAGGGAAAACGAAAAAGAGATAAACTGATTGAAGGATTTATCAGTTTTCCGCTGTTTTTCCCGCCCTCGGTTTTGGGATATGTACTCCTTATCCTGCTGGGAAAAAACGGAATCTTAGGCGGATTCCTGGCTGGCTATGGGATAGAATTGATCTTCACTTGGAAGGCAGGAGTTATAGCCTGTGTTGTAGTCTCCCTTCCCATGGCATATCAATGTATTAAAGCAGGTTTTTTGGAGATAGACAGGGAGCACATTGAAGCAGCTTTTGAAATGGGAGCCACTAAATTAGAGATGTGTAAATATGTTATCTTTCCCCTTATCAGGAAAAACATTGGAGCCGGTGCAGTTCTTTCCTTCGGCCGGTCTTTTGGGGAATTTGGGGCGACCCTTATGATTGCAGGGAATATCCCGGGAAAAACCCAGACTATACCCATGGCTATCTACTATGCTGTGGAAAAAGGAGATAATCAGTCAGCTAATATACTTTTAATTATTGTAACCTGTATTAGTTTTGTTGTCATGTGGTGTTATAACCACTATTGGTTAAATAATAGAGAAGGGGGTAAAAATGGAAGGTAGATTAATGTTGGAAATAGCTAAAAGAATAGACAGGGGAGAAAAGGCCGCACTTGTAACACTCATCGGTGTGGAAGGATCCAGCCCCGGTAAATCAGGCAGTCTCATGGGAGTTTTTTCAGATAGAAGTATAGTTGGGACCATCGGGGGGGGGAATCTGGAATTTCAGGTGATCAATTCTGCAATAGAAGCTATGGAAGCGGGAGAAAACAGGGAGTTTGAATTTAAATTGGAAGTCGATGGCAGTCTGGACATGAGATGTGGAGGAAAGGTCAAGGGATATATCAAAGTCTTTCAGAGGAGAAGAAAACTGGTTATAGCTGGTGGTGGGCATCTGGGAGTTGATCTCTATAAACTGGGAAAATACCTCAATATGTATACTGTAATAATAGATGACAGAGAGGAATATGTAAATAAAAACAGATTTCCTGAAGCTGATGAACTCCTCTGCGGAGATATAGGAGAAATATTAAAAAACTATTCATTGGATGACGGTTCCTATGTAGTTATCGTAACCCGTGGACACCTGGGTGATAAGGATGCACTAAAAGCTGTCATAGGACGAAAGATAGGTTATATAGGTATGATTGGAAGTAGTAAAAAAGTAATTGAAAGTTATAGAGATCTCATGGATGAAGGAATAAAAAAAGAGGAGCTGTTAAAGGTATATTCTCCCGTTGGACTGGATATATCAAATGGAGAACCTGCTGAGATTGCTCTGGGAATAATGGCTGAAATTCTTAAGTTAAAGAATCAGGGAACAGGAAAACATATGAGGGAAGTAAAAACCATAAAATTGTAGGAGTGGAGTTATGAAAAGGATAGATACTAAAGATGCAATCGGACATGTCATTTCCCATGACATAACAGAGATAATTCCAGGGAAATTTAAGGGAAGAGCCTTTAAGAAGGGACATATAATCAAAGAAGAGGATATAGCAAAACTCCTCAGACTGGGCAAGGAACATGTATATATATTTGAAATAGGGGAAGATGAACTCCATGAAAATGATGCCGCATCAATTTTAGGTGAGATAGGCTGCGGAGAAAATATATATATGAGCGAGGAAATCAAAGAGGGAAAGATAGAATTTTATGCAGAAGCTGACGGACTGCTTAAGGTAGACAAAGAAAAACTTTTTGAACTGAATATGCTGGGCCAGATTTCCTTTGCTACATTACCTCAAAATATCCCTGTGAAAAAAGGAGAGAAGATAGCTGCAGCAAGGGTGATCCCTCTCATTATAAAAAAGAAAAAGATGAAGTCCGCAGCAGAAATAACATCTCATAAACTAATAGATGTAAAACAATTTAAAAAGATGAAAATCGGTATAGTAACCATCGGAAGTGAGATCTACCATAAAAGGATAGTAGATAAATTCGGACCTGTAGTTGAAAAAAAAGTAACTGAATATAGCTGTGATGTGATAGGTCAAATCGTGGTAACAGATGATAAAGAGATGATAAAGAATGCCATTAAAACCCATATAAATAATGGAGCAAATATGGTAATATGTACAGGCGGCATGTCTGTAGATCCAGATGACCTTACACCCAGCTCTATAATTGAGTTGGGAGGAGAATTGGTAAGTTATGGATCCCCGGTACTTCCCGGATCGATGTTCCTGCTTTCATATCTGAATGGAATCCCAATCATGGGACTTCCCGGCTGTGTGATGTATTGTAAAAAAACTGTATTTGATCTGGTCTTACCCAGAGTACTCAGCGGGGAGAAACTCTGTATGGAAGACATCATGAGATATGGTCATGGGGGTCTTTGTCAAAGTTGCGATATATGCAGATATCCAAATTGCAGTTTTGGTAAATAAGAGATAGAGCAATAACTTTAGTTTGTATAAGCAGGCTGAAGATAAAAAATAAATTAAAAGGTGGAGAAATAAGATGGAAATTAAAAGATATGAAACTAAGAAAAGAATGAGCAGGGCAGTAATACACAATAATACAGTGTATCTATGCGGACAAGTAGCCAAGGATTCTACTAAGGATATGAAAGATCAAACAATTACAACACTTGAAAAAATAGATGAACTACTAGCCAGTGTAGGATCAAATAAAGATAAGATCTTATCTGCTACAATCTATGTTAAGGACATGGCGTTATTTCAAGATATGAACGCAGTTTGGGATAACTGGGTAAATGAAGGTTTTGCACCAGCGAGAGCATGTGTAGAAGCAAAGATGGCCAGGGAAGAATTATTGGTAGAAGTTTCTATCGTAGCAGCAGTATAGTATAAAGAACCCCTTCTATTTATTAGATCTCTAATAAATAGAAAGGGTTCTTTTTTTATTTAAAATTTAATAAAAATGTTTCTGCCATTTGGGATAGAGGACGATTTTTTACCCAGGCAATAACAGTTTGAGTTTCTAGTTCACTTTCCTCTATTATGATCGACTTCAGATTTTTATTAGGCATAAGTTTAGCTGCACTTTTGGG
>JAUXGP010000012.1 GCA_030621995.1 Psychrilyobacter sp. | reverse complement strand
TTATTTTATTTATGCTATATATTTAAATTGAAGGGACAATTAAACAGAAGGTTCAATCTACTGATCTATTCCTTTTGACCTTTGTCTAAAAACAAACAAACAATTAAAAAAAAGAATTAGGAGGTATTTGAAATTGAAAAGAAATATAAAAAAAGAATTAGATATTTTAAAGGAAAAAGACATAATAGATGATGAAACATATAAAAGAATACAAAATTATTATTTAGAAGCAAAGCCAAAATCATCCTATTCCACTCTATTAACCACCCTGGCGGGGTCTTTAATAGGTTTAGGAGTTATATTGTTGTTTGCTTATAACTGGACTGGTATTCCGATCTATGGGAAATTAGCGATAACTATGGGATTATTGGTTATATCACAAATTCTTAGCTATAGGTTTATGGAAAAGAAAAAAATCAGAGAGGGCTGCTCCCTCTTCCAAGGTCTTATGGTGGGATTGAATATCGCCTATATATCCCAAGTTTTCAATATATCAGGGGATGTAGATAAGTTTTTCTTAGTTTGGATGATACTTATATTGCCTCTTATCTACCTTCTTAGGAGTAGATTGGTATACCTGGGCTATCTAGGCCTTATTATTGCCTATACAGAGGGAAGAGCTTACTTTACACTGCTTATATTATTGGGATTAGCTATTCCATTCCTATATATGATTCAGGAAAAGTACCTGGGTAAATTTCTAAATAAAATTACAGCTCTATTCTTCTTTGTTTCAACCGGGATCTATCTGGGAGATGTGTTGAATGCCAATAAATTGATAATCTGTATATATATCATTATTACACTGCTGATAACTTATTTGAGTATTTCAAAAAAAATAGGAGAGGTATTAACACTTCTACTGGTATATATATTTTCGTTTTCAGATATATATTCAAAATATCTAACGATGAAAGATGTAGAAGTATTTAGTTTTGTGTTTATATTTCTGTTGGGATGTTTTTTAGTTTATCGTGGAATAGCCTTAAAAGATGATGAAAATTATGAAAAATTACTCTATCTATCTGTTTTAACACCTCTATCTCTAGTCTTTTCCAAGGGATATCTGGTTGTTTTAGGATTTGTATATTTCAATAGATATAGAAATATGAATAAAAAATATGATTTATACCTAAGTATTTTATTGTTTGGTTCGATTATAATGACAAAATTCTCATTTGGAGATTCGATTGCAGCTAAGGGATTTACATTTGTAGGATTAGGAGCTGTATGTTTAATAGCTAATATAGTTTTGAGTAAAAAAGGTTTAAAAGGTGATAGAAATGCGTAAAAAGTTATTTATAGGAATATGTTTATTACAGTTGATTACAGTTTTATTTATTTTTACAAAACATGAATATGTAAAAAAAACAGGAACTAGGTATAAATTAGAAGTTACAGTATATGATCCGTATGATATATTTAGAGGTAATTATGTGAGGCTAGATTTAACTCAAAATTTTGTAAAAACATCCTCAGATGATTCTTTACAGGATCAAAATAATTATAGTAAGAATGGTAAGTATATAAAAAATAGAAAAAATGCAAAAGTTTATTTGGTTTTAAGCGATGAAATGCCATCTAAAATCATAGATATTACAGAAAAAAAACCTAAGAAAGATTATATAAAGGGAAATCTTTGGAATCCATATGGAAAAGAGGAGGGATACTATTTTAGAACCGATCTGAAAAGGTACTATGGAACACCAAAAAGATCCTTAGAAGCTGAAAAAAAACTTAGAGAAAATAAAAAAGCATATATTAATATCTATGTATCTGGAGACACTGTTATTATAGATTCCCTAGAGATAGGGAAAGAAGTTTTTTAATTTTAAAGAAAGTATAAAACATTTTTTATGTGGTATACTTAGGTTATGAAATAGAGGGAGGGTTGATTATGAAAAAAACTATGTTTGTATTTGATTTTGACGGAACCATAGCCGATTCTTTACACATGGGAATAGACCTGTATAATAACCATATAGCTAAAAGACTCAAGTGTCAAAAGATAGAAAAAAATGAAATAGAGGATTTAAAGGGAAAAAATATCTATAAATTGTTGAAAGATCATGAGATCAGTCTGATTAAACTCCCGATTCTTCTGTTTAAATTAAAAAAATTGATGTCTCAAAAAATGGGGGATATCCCTCTTATAGATGGGATAAATGAAGTTTTGATATCCTTAAATAAAATGGGGTATAAGATGGGAATATTGACATCTAACAATAAGAAAAATGTAGATGATTTTTTAAACCACTATGAGCTGAGAAATTTATTTGAATTTATCTATTCTGAAAAAAATGTATTCGGCAAGGATAAAGCGATAAATAAGATGATGAAGATGGAAAATTTAGATAAGATTATATATGTAGGAGATGAAACCCGGGATATAGAGGCATGCAAAAAAGTAGGAGTACCCATTGTCTCTGTGGGATGGGGATTTAATACATCTGCCAACTTAAAAAAACATGATCCGGATTACTTTATAGAAGACCCAGAGGAGCTGTTAGAGATAGCGGCAGGGTTGGAATAAATAAAAAATAGGATTAGAAGCAAAGCTTCTAATCCTATTTTTTATTTATTCTTTAATTTTGTACTTTCTTTCTGTTAAAATATCTGATCATAAATATCGACCAAATAACTAAGATCACGCTGATAATATGAGGAGCACGGAAGCCGTAAAACATCAGATCTTCACTCCTGAAGAAACTGACAAAAGTCCTGATAAGGCTGTATTCTATGATATAGATAAACCAGACTGTTCCCGGTTTATAATTTTTATGCCTGAAGAAAAACCAAATAGACAGAAAAGCTATAAAGTTTAAGATCAACTCATATAACATGGCTGGATGTAAAGCTAAGCCTGGAAATTCTGTTCCTGCAGGGGATGGATCTGGAAATACAATTCCCCAAGGGACTAACTCCTTAAATTTCATTTGAGCGGTTAAACTCATAGAGTTATAGGCATTGTACCACTCTACAAATTTTGGTTTGAGAGAAAATACAACACTGAAAGGGGTAAATGTAGGAACTCCATGAACTTCTCCATTCATAAAATTACCGATCCTGCCGATAGCCTGACCTAAGATAAATGGTGCAGCTGCAAGATCTCCTAAACTCCACATAGATATTTTGTGTTTTTTGGCAAAGAAATATGTTCCGACTATTCCTCCTAAAATTCCACCATGGATAGCCATTCCACCCTTCCAAACGGCCAGGATATCTCCCGGATGACTAAAGTAGTAAGCGGGATTAAACAGCACATAATACAGTCTGCCTCCCAATAAACCAGAGATCATAGCTATAAAAGCAAAATTTTCCATAAGAGCAGGGTCAAAGCCCTTTCTCTTTCCTCCTATTTTAACCAGTTCAATTCCCAATAAAAATGCAATGGCATACATAAGACCATAATAGTGTACTTCAAAATTTCCAATGGTAAAAAATACCGGATTCATAAAATAACCTCCTAAAATTATTGACATCTTTAGAATTATACCATAAACTTGAAGTAGAACAGAAAATTATAAAATATATTATTTTTTTCACTTGTTTGGAAGTGGATTATTTGTTATTATATAACAAGGTTAAAATTATAATTGTTCAAATTTAAAGGAAGAAATTACTTAAAAAAATAAATAAATGAACGTTTAGACTAAATTATTGAGGAGGAGTTAAGATGCATAATGTTGAAAATATAAGTGAGGATATTTTCTGGGTAGGGGTAAACGATAGAAAAACTCAAAGATTTGAGAACTATCTGCCGCTAGATAAGGGAGTTTCTTACAATTCATACCTTATTTTAGATGAAAAAGTAGCGCTTATCGATACTGTAGAGATTGGAACCAGCGAGAATTTTATAGAAAAGGTCGAGGGAGTATTACAGGGAAGAAAGATAGATTATCTAATAATAAATCATATGGAACCGGATCATGCAGGGGCTATAAAGGATATTATCAGACTATACCCTGAGGTTACCCTGGTGGGGAATATAAAGACATTTCCAATGTTAGATGCATTTTATGACTGTTCAAAGGAGCGTTGTGAAAAGAACAGGCTGGTAATCAAGGAAGGGGACACTTTAGAATTAGGTAAACATACCCTTACATTTGCCATGGTGCCTATGGTGCATTGGCCGGAATCTATGGTTACATATGAATCTACTACAGGAACACTATTTTCAAATGATGCATTTGGAAGTTTTGGTTCATTGGATGGAGGAATCTTTGACGACCAGTTAAACCTTAGTTTTTTTGAGGATGAGATGAGAAGATATTATTCAAATATTGTAGGTAAATACGGTGCTCCTACACAGGCTGCCATAAAAAAATTAGGCGGATTGGACATCAAGTGTATAGCTCCTTGTCACGGCCCGGTATGGAGAACAGATATATCCAAAGTATTGAATCATTATGATGCATGGTCTAAGATGGAACCTGAAGCAGAGGGAGTAGTAATAGTCTATGGTTCTATGTATGGAAATACAGAGAAGATGGCAAATGCCATTGCCAGACAACTATCTAAAGAAGGGATCATAGATATAAAATTATATGACGCATCGAAGACGGATCACTCATATATAATCAGTGATATATGGAAATACCAGGGGCTTATCATAGGATCTTGTTCACATAACAATGCAGTTTATCCAAAAGTTCAGCCACTCCTGTCTAAACTGCAAAACTACGGATTAAAAAACAGATACTTAGGTATCTTTGGAAATATGATGTGGAGCGGCGGCGGAGTAAAGGGAATACAAGCCTTTGCTGACTCACTTAGAGGTATAGAAGTTGTAGGAGAACCTGTAGAGGTTAAGGGGACACCAAGATCGGCGGATTATACTAAATTAGAAGCTATCGCAACTGCCATGGCCAATAAATTAAAGGAAGCAAGAAAATAAGGTTATTTATATATATAAAAGGCTAGAAATGATATTATGTCATTTCTAGCTTTTTTTATTAGTTTTTAGAAGCTTCTATTAATAACTCAGTCATATTGTTGGCAAACTCAATTGGGTCTTCCAATTGAAAACCTTCGATAAGCAGGGCTTGAGAATATAATACCTCTGCATATTTTACCAGTCTTTCTGGATGTTTTTCATGGACAGATTTTAAAGCCTTAAACAGTTCATGGTTGGAATTTATTTCTAAAATTCTCTCTGCTTTGATAGCTCCCATGGGATTTTCACCCGGTATCTCAGCCATTAATTTTTCCATCTCAAAGGAAATACCGTCTGTACCGCTGACCAGGCAGACAGCACTGGATTTAAGCCTTGTAGTTGGTCTTACTTTTGAAACTTTATCTCCTAAAGCTTCTTTTATCTTAGAAAACAGATCGGAGTTGTCTTTTTCTACCTCATCCAGCATCTTCTTATCGTCATCACTGGAGAGCTCCTCATTGGCTTCATGGATAGATTTAAATGTAATATCCTCGAAACTACCCAAAGATTTAATGGCAAATTCATCTATCTTGTCGGTGAAGTATAAAACTTCCCACCCTTTTTCTTTGATTCCCTCCAGTTGCGGCATCTTCTCCAGACTTTTAATGCTGTCCCCGGATACATAGTAGATATGTTTTTGATCCTCAGGCATCCTGTCTTTATATTCTTCCAGAGTGGTCATATTTTCATTTTTTGTAGTATTAAATATTAAAAGATTTTTGAGTGTATCCTTATGTCTGCCAAAGTCTTCATAGATCCCGCCTTTGATATTTATACCAAATTCACTCCAAAATTTAATATATTCATCTCTGTCGGTTTTCAACATCTTCTCCAGTTCCCTTTGGATCTTTTTCTCTAAATTTTTAGAGATTACTTTAAGTTCTCTATTTTGCTGCAGAATTTCACGGGAGATATTCAGGGAAAGATCCGGTGAATCTACTAATCCTTTAATAAATCTGAAGTGATCCGGGATTAATTCCTTGCATTTTTCCATAATAAAGACATTTTTACTGTACAGCTGCAGTCCTTTTTCAAACTCTTTGGAATAAAAATCCATAGGAGTTTTAGATGGGATATACAGCAATGCTGCATAATCTAAATTTCCCTCGACTTTAAAATGGATAGTTTTTAAAGGATCTACCCAGTCGTGGAATTTCCCCTGATAAAATTCATTGTATTCCTCTTCAGTAATATCAGTTTTAGATTTTTTCCATAGGGGAGTCTGGGAATTTATCTTTTCCTGTTCAACTGTTTCTATTTTTTCCTTAGTTTCTTCATCTTCTACAGTTTTAGTCACCTCAAGCAAGATTGGATATCTTACATAGTCAGAGTATTTTTGAATCAATTCCTTGATCTTATACTCCTCCAAATATTCTGCATTGGAATCTTCCTTATTTTCTTCAGGTCGAAGATGGAGGATGACCTCAGTTCCTCTGCTGGATTTTTTAGTATCCTCTATGGTAAAACTGCCCTCTCCTGTGGATACCCATTTTACCCCTGTATCAGAATCAGGGGTTTTAGTTTTAAGAGTTATCTTATTGGCTACCATAAATGACGAATAGAATCCAACTCCAAATTGTCCGATGATAGACAGGTCATCATTATTATTTTTTGCCTCTTTGAGAGCTTCTGTAAATGCACGGGATCCTGATTTTGCAATGGTACCGATATTTGAGATAACCTCATCATGGGTCATTCCAATCCCGTTATCTTTTATAGTGATGGTATTTTTTTCCTTATTTATAAATATTTCTATCTTAAATTCATTGTCATCTTTCAATATATCTTGATCTGTAAGGGCTTTAAATTTTAATTTGTCCAGGGCATCGCTGGCATTGGAGATTAATTCCCTTAAAAAAATTTCTTTATGTGTGTAGATCGAGTGGATCATCAGGTTTAACAGTTCCTTAGTTTCAGTTTGAAAGTTTAATGTTTCTTTATGCATAGTTCTCCTCCTAAAAAAAATTAGCACTCTTTATTCCAATGTGCTAATTAATTTTTAACATATTTTAATTATTGTGTCAAATTGAGTTTCTATCCGCCAAAAATAAAGTGAGACCAAGGTTAAAAAATTATCGAAAATAAAATTGAAAAAAATCAAGGAATATGATAGATTTAGTCGAATATAAAAAACTAGGAGAGTGAAATAAGATGGATTATGTGATTCAGATATTTATCAATGCCATAACTATGATTGCCATATTGAACCCCTTTGGAAATGTACCATTGTTTATAGGGCTGACAGAGGATATGGGAAAAATTACCAGAAAAAAATTGTTTAAAGTGATAGTCTTTACAGGTTTTGCCATAATGGCGGTATTTGCCCTTGTAGGATCATTCATGATGCATAACTTTTTCAGGGTAGAGATGAAAGAAGTCAGAATTGCAGGAGGAATAATCTTAGTTATTGTAGCCTTAAAGAATCTCTTATTTCCTAAAAAACATAAGAAAAAAGAGGAACCTCAGGAAGAGTTAACAGAAGAGGATGAGATAAGGCAGGGGATAATTCCCATGGCTTTTCCCATGTTAGTCGGGCCCGGTTCATTGGCGGGAGTATTATTGATCAGGCAGGAGGCCGGGATAATTTCCAGTACCCTCTCTTGTGTTGTGGTATTTATAATTATCCATCTTATGTTTTCCGGGGCAGACCTTATTGAAAAAATATTTGGAAAATTGGTTTTATTTGTATTGTCCAGGGTGATGCAGTTATTTATAATGGCTGTAGGAATAAAAACTATTATTAGTGGTGTAACTATGGTTGTGCAGGGGATAGGAGGTTAAGATGATGAAGGTAGCACTGTATTTAGCTGCAGGATTTGAGGAGATAGAGGCACTGACTACAGTAGATGTCTTGAGAAGAGCAGAGATAGAGGTTGATTTAGTTGCTCTGGGAGGAAATTTACAGGTAGCAGGAGCTCATAATATAAAGGTAATAGCTGACACTCTGATAGAGGAGATAAGTCATGAGGGCTATGATATGATGGTCTTACCGGGTGGGATGCCGGGAACGCTAAATTTAGATTCATCGGAGATATTAAAAAAACAAATTATAGGTTTTGATTTGGAGAGTAAATATATAGGAGCCATCTGTGCTGCTCCCCTTGTGATTGGAAAGATGGGTTTTTTAGAAGACAGACAGGCGACCTGTTATCCGGGTGTGGAGTCGCATCTGTTTGGAGCTGCCTATAGAGATGATTTAGATGTGATAGTAGATGGAAATTTTATAACATCCAGGGGACCAGGTACAGCTATGGCATTTGCCTTGAAATTAGTGGAACTTTTAAAGGGGGAAAAAACAAGTAAAAACCTAGCCGCTAACCTTTTAGTTTAAGTGTTTATAAATGGTTAGATATTACTTCTTTGTGATTAAAGTTTAAAACTTTTTTCAACTTTTAAAAATAATAAAAATATAGTATAATGAACGTACTGAGAAAGATTATATATTAAAGATTACATACAGGAGGATTTAAAATGGGTTTATTTGATTTTTTTAAGAAAAATAAAGAGGAAAATTATATTGAAATATACTCACCATTAAATGGTAGAGTTATTGACTTATCAGAGGTACCTGATGAAGCATTTGCTCAAAAAATGATAGGGGATGGATGTGCTATAGAGCCTACAGAAGGATCTGTTCATGCTATAGCTGATGCTGAGATCGATATTTTTGATACTAATCATGCAGTTAGTTTCGATCTTGAATGCGGATTAGAGATGATAGTGCATTTTGGAATCGATACAGTAAAATTAGATGGACAAGGATTTGAAAGACTGGTTACACCTGGAGATGTAAAGGCAGGGGACGAGCTGGTAAAATATAATCTTCAATATATTGTGGAAAATGCAAAATCTGCAAGGACTCCAATCATCATATCTAATATGGACGAAGTTGCTGAATTAAAAGTAGTAGCTACAGGGGATGTAAAAGTAGGAGATCTACTAATGAAGGTAAAATTAAATAAGTAAGAAATAGGGGATGAGAGATCATCCCTGTTTTTATGAAAAAAAAATAAAAAAGTATAAAAAAAATAGGAGTTTAATAGAAAAATCTATAAACCCCTAATTTTCTTATATATACTTCTTAAATACTTCCTCTAATTTTATAACCCCGTCTTCAATACTTTCGATGCTAACTTCCTCATGATAGTTATGCTTGTCTAAACTTTTGTTGTACATAGGATCATAATATTCTATCATCATTTGACGTGCAGCTTCCCTGATATCATCTTTTTCCACTAAGTCGATAAATTTACTGTAGGCACTGCCATCCATATATCTTTTTAATTTTTCTGCAACTTCTAATAAATTCTCTTTCAATTCGCTGATCCCGGTGTAGTCATCCATGATAATGTCCAACCTCATCTCTGTAGGAGCTTCTACTAAAATTTTCACTCCCTTCTTCATGGTATTCCAAAATGGGTTTGGAATATGAATAGGACCTATCTTTCGGCTTTCACCTTCTATCATTATTACATTGCTTTTTCTATGTTTAACAGCATCATATAACAGAGATTCAAAAGTTTTTTGACTTCTGTCTTGAGGTATTCCTATATGCCCAAAGTGAGAGCCTCTATTTTTAGCCAATCCCTCCAGGTCTATAGTTTCAATACCTTTTTTATGCAATTCATTCAAGATCTTGGTTTTTCCTGTACCTGTTTTTCCGTGGAGAGTTATCAGTATCACTCCCTGGACGATATTTTCAAAATCTTCCATAATGAAAGCTCTATAGGATTTATATCCACCACTCAATCTGGCAGTTTTATATCCCATAGATTTGAAAAATGAAGTCATAGACCCACTCCTCATCCCTCCTCTGGCACAGAAGAATATGATATTATCGTATTTCTTTGATAGTTCAGTTATCTGTCTGGTGATATCTCCTAATCTTTTAGAGATAGCTTCTACACCTAACTGCTTAGCTTTCTCTTGAGATTCCATTTTATATGCAGTTCCCACCATTACTCTCTCTTCATCCAGTAATACCGGTATATTAATGGCTCCCGGGATAGTTGATTCCTGGTATTCCTTGGGAGTTCTTACATCTATTAAGATATAGTTATTTTTTTCTAATAATTCCTTATAGCTTAATTCATTTTTGTTCATATCATTGTATATATTGGTTTTCAAAAAATTCACCTTCCTTCCCCCTATTATAACATAGTAGAGGTTAAAAGTTGATATGAAATAATTATAATATATAAAATAATTTTAACTTTTCTCTTCCTTTATTCCGCACTGGGATAAATTGCAAGGTTTACCGTTGCATTTCATGGTACCAGCTACTCCTACAACTGTAGAATTTTCATAACTGTCCTTTAAAACTACGGTATTTCCTCCGATCTTGGTTCCCTTGGCAATGTTAATATTCCCCAGAACCTTTGCTCCAGCACCAATTATCACATTATCTTCAATAGTCGGGTGTCTTTTACCGGAATCTTTACCTGTCCCGCCTAGGGTAACCTGATGGTAGATAGTGACATTGTTCTTGATTACAGCTGTCTCTCCTATAACTACCCCCATTCCATGATCTATAAAGAGTCCCCTGCCTATAGTTGCCCCGGGATGGATCTCTATCCCTGTAAATAACCTGGCTGTTTGAGACAATAACCGGGCTAAAAAGAAAAATTTCCTTTTAAACAGTCCGTTTGCTACCCTGTAGATAGAGATGGCATGGATAGACGGGTAGAGTAAGAGAACCTCTATATTTGATTTTGCAGCTGGGTCTATACTTCTTATGTTTTTTATATCATACTTTAAATTTTTAAACATTATTCCTCCGAAATCTACATAATTATTTGCTTATATACTAATGTATTTTTGCTGAGATGTCAAGAGAAAAAAGTAAGGGTCTGATTTTCTACTCTGTTTTTGTAAATACTCCTGTGGAGATATACTTTTCTCCGCCATCTGGAGCTATTGTTACCACGATTTTTCCCTCTCCTAATTTTTCAGCCAATATTTTAGCAGCAGCGATATTAGATCCGCTGGAGATTCCCAGATACAGACCATCACTGTCCAATACATTCCTGGTCATCTTATAAGCCGTCTCATCATCTATGGCGATAACTTCATCTATTATGGATATATCTAATATTTTTGGTATAAATCCTGCTCCAATCCCCTGTATCTTATGAGCTCCACCTGTTCCACCGGACAAAACTGCCGACTTAGATGGTTCCACTGCCACAATTTTTATATTTTTATCACATTCCTTCAAGTATTTTCCTATTCCGCCGAGGGTTCCGCCAGTTCCTACTCCGGCTACGAAAGCATCTATCTCTGGAAGTTCATCATATATCTCTATTCCGGTAGAAATATAGTGTGCTTTTACATTGGATTTATTTTCAAATTGATTTGGAATATAATATCTGCTGTTATCCTTTGCCATCTCATAAGCTTTATCAATAGCTCCTGTCATTCCCTTTGCGGGGTCGGTCAATACCAGGTTTGCCCCATAAGAGCTTATTATATCCTTTCTTTCCTGACTCATACTAGAGGGCATTACTAAAGTTACTTCATACCCCATGGCTTTTCCAATCATAGCTTAAGCCACTCCTGTGTTTCCACTGGTAGGTTCTAAAATGATATCTCCTTTCTGTAATTTACCATCTATCTCGGCATCTATTATCATTTGGTGTGCTGCCCGATCTTTTATGGATCCGCTGGGGTTAAATTTTTCTAATTTTACATATATATCAGCCAAGCCTTTTTCTTTTTTTAATCTTACCATTGGAGTCTTTCCTATTAATTTAACAATATTTTCATACATCTAATTACCTCCTGTTTTGCTTATAAATGCGTTAAATATTTATTCTAAAATAATTCTATCATTAACTTAGCACTATAGTCAAGAATTCAGGGGTTAATTATTTAAAAAATTCTCTTGACTTAGGCTGTCAGATTTGATAGAATAATTTTGTAAAGGTTACAAAATTAAAATAAACATAAAGGTGGTAAAAATTATGAAAAATTATGTATGCGAAGTATGTGGATATGTTTATGATCCAAAAGTTGGAGATGTAGAAAATGGAATAGAAGCAGGAACTAGTTTTGATAACTTACCTGAAGATTGGATCTGTCCTCCATGTGCAATGGGTAAGGATGTATTCGTAGAAGAAAATTAAAATTTAATCCCCTCTAGAATATCTAGAGGGGATTTTTTATATTAAGCATTATATAGACTCAGAGAGTTCCTTTAAAATATCGATTGTTTTTAAGATCTCCTCCATGGTGTTAAAGTGGGAAAAACTAAATCTTACCATCCCATCTTGATTGGTTTTAAAATCATTGTGCATAAGGGGAGCGCAATGGATTCCAGACCTTGTGGCTATCCCATAATCATAGGATAAAACTTCAGAAAGATCACTGGACGGAATGCCTTCTAGATTTATAGTCACAATGGGAGACCTGTAAAAACTACTGAAATCTCCGTATATTTTTACCTTTGGCAGATCCTTTATCCCTTCGTAAAAAACCTTGGCCAGAGACAGCTCATTCTCACGGATTGTATCTATCCCTAAATTAAATATATATTTTAAACTGGCATTTAATCCTGCTATCCCGTGGATATTGGGAGTGCCGGCTTCTAATTTATCGGGCATGGTTTTAGGATGCTCCTCTGAAAATGAGTGTGATCCGCTCCCTCCTACAAGGTACGGATTTAGATCTATCTTGGGAGATACATATATCCCTCCTACACCTGTAGGACCCATGAGCCCCTTATGTCCGGTGAAACAGAGGATGTCGATATTATTTTTGACCACATCCACAGGAAATACTCCCAAACTCTGTGACCCGTCCACAATAAAGATAAGGTTATGTTTTTTGGCTACCCTGCCTATCCTATCTATATCCACCAGGTTTCCTGTCAAATTAGAAGCATGAGTGACTATAACAGCCTTGGTATTTTCAGTGATACTTCCTTCCAATTCATCATAGTTGATATTCCCGACCTTATCTGAACCGATAAATTTTACTTTTACACCAATTTTTTTTAGTTTATATATTGGACGCAGTACCGAGTTATGCTCTAAAGTTGTGGTGATTATCTCATCCCCCTCTGTGAGGCCTAATCCCAAGATAGCCATATTCAGAGACATGGTTGAGTTTCCTGTAAATGCTATATTCAGCGGATCTTTCACACCTATGAGTTTGGCCAATAACTCCCTTGTTTCATAGAGTACCCTGGATGAACGAAGGGAATATTCGTGTCCTCCCCTGCTTGGATTTCCAAAACTATTCAGTGCTTCCACCATAGCTTCTCCAACCGCCTTTGGTTTTGGCAGTGTAGTTGCAGCGTTATCAAAATAAATCATATTCTTTCCCACCTTTTTATTTAATTATAATCTAGTTTTATTCTATCTTATTTTGATTTAAAGGTACAATATTAATTTAATTTATTTTTCTCCTAATTCACAATTGATTCTATTTTTTATATGGATATCTGTATCTGCCTGGATCAAAATATGATTGAATCCATATTTTTTTAAATTCTTCTTTATATTATCGGTTATTTCCTCGATCCCCTTTAAAGTCAGATTTTTATCGTTTAAAACTATATGGAATGAGATGAAATTATACTTTGAACTGGGTTTATAGATATGTAGATCATGGTATTCTGTTATTTTATTGTTTGATTTAATGGCTCTATCTAGATTTTTCAGGGATATATCTGTAATATTGACATCCATCAAAGAGAAAAAACTTTCTTTTAATAATGGGTAGGAGTGGTATAAAATATAGATTGAAAAAATAATAGTCAGGATAGAGTCAATATAATAAATTTTGAAAAATAAGATGAAAATTCCGGCTGCTACTACTCCCACAGAGATCAAAGTATCACTCAGCATATGCAGATAAGCTGATTTTATATTGGTATCCTCATGGTGTTCGTGAGAATGATGGTGAGTATGCTCGATATTCATCCTATTCAGAAGATATGCACTGAAGCCGTTAGCAATTATAGCTATAATTCCCACAACTATCATATAGACAGGTTCGATGATCTCCGGCTTATAAAATCTGTAGAGAGCCTTATAGATCATATACAGCATCGTTATAGATAAAAATAGTGTATTCACAAAGGCAGCCATCATCTCGGCTTTTATAAATCCAAATGTATACTTAAATGTAGTTTGTTTTTGACCTAATTTTATAGCAATAAAAGTAATAACCAGGGCCATGACATCTCCGGTATTATGCAGTGCATCGGCAACCAATGCAAATGAATTTGAAACTAGCCCAAAGAAAATCTCTGAAAATATAATAAGTAAATTAAAAGTTATGATCCATAATATTTTTTTCCCCTTCATAATTTATCTCCTTTTAAAATTTATTCTTAATAAAAATATACA
>JAUXGP010000225.1 GCA_030621995.1 Psychrilyobacter sp. | reverse complement strand
TTTTCACAATAAGTTTCTATCTATCTTTTTACTATCCCATCTATCTCCAATGCTACCTTTAATATATCCTCTAAATCTTCTAATTTCAGCATATTCGGCCCGTCACAAGGAGCACAGTCTGGATCTTCATGTACCTCTGCAAATATACCGTCTACTCCCACAGCCAGGGCTGCTCTCATAAGTGGAAATACGTACTCACGATTCCCGCCTGTGCACGTTCCCTGCCCACCTGGAATCTGTACCGAATGGGTAGCATCAAATATCACAGGATATCCAAATTCTCTCATTTCCATAAATGATCTCATATCTACTACAAAGTTATTGTATCCGAAGGTTACCCCTCTTTCACACAGCATAAAGTTTTCGCTTCCAGCTTCCTGCATCTTATTCACTACATTTTTCATATCCCATGGAGCTAAAAATTGACCCTTTTTTACATTTACAGGAAGACCTGTCTTTGCTGCTGCCACCAATAGATCTGTCTGCCTGCATAAAAATGCCGGTATTTGTATCATATCTACAACCTCTGCTACCCTTTCACACTGCCAAGGTTCATGTACATCTGTAATTACAGGTATATCATAGGTATCCTTTACTTTTTTGAGGATTCTCAATCCCTCATCTATTCCCACTCCTCTAAACCCGTGGATCGATGACCTATTGGCCTTATCAAAAGATGACTTGAAAACATAATTTATCTCTAACCTGTCACAAATTTTTTTGATCTTCCCGGCTACTCTGATACTCATCTCCTCAGATTCAATGGCACAAGGCCCTGCTAATAAAGTAAATTTACCTTTATTTCCGCCTATTTCAAACCTGTCCGCTATCCTTACTGCTTTCACTTCTTTCATCAACATATTTATTCCTCCCTATACCCTCTCTCGCCCTTTGGGCACTCTCTCCCTCAAAGGGAGAAAGAACTCATATTTTTACTTTGTTTCTCCCTATTTAGGGAGAAACTTAAAAAGGAGAGGGTTATTTTATTTTATAAAAAATTAATCCAATATATTCCCATACAGCACCCCTGATATCCACAAAATTATCGGCATTGGGAAAATAACTGTCCATTTCATAGCTGTCTTTATATCTGGATACATATCCTGTAGGAGCCGGTATCACTTCCACGTCATATTTTTCAAAGATATATTTTGATCTTTTCATATGGGCAGCGGAAGTTATCAGAGCTGCTTTTTTATACCCGTTTTTCTCCATTATACTTTTTGTTAACCCTGCATTTTCTTCTGTTGTTTTACTCCTGCCCTCAACTATGATATCACTGCCGGGAACTCCCAAGTCCACCATCAATTCTTTATATATACTTCCCTCTGATTTTTCTCCATTGTACACTATCCCGCCTGTAATGATTATTTTTTTAGGATACTGCTTATATAGACGTACTCCCTCTACTACCCTGAATAATGCTGATTTGCTTGGACTGCCGGTTGCAGAAGATAAATTTTTAGGAGAATTATCATAGACTCCTCCTCCCAAGACCACATAACAATCTACTCCATCCAGTTGAGTTATCGTCATGGGTAAATAGGTTTTTTCCAGTGGTTGTACTATCATGTCCTTTATCGGTTCAATAGATAATAAATATATCGCTGTTATTGTTGCCAACAACAAAACTTTCCCCTTTGCTATAGATTTTTTACGAAAACTCATTATAAAAATCATAAGCAGAATAATTATAAATATCCCAGGAGATATCAAGATATTAGATAGAAATTTTTGTAATAAAAACATCTCCCCCCCTTATTTAACTGAAAATTAAAAGTTAAATTCAAAAACTTTCCACTAATTGCACGAATTTAAAAATCTTCTTTTTGACACAGATTTCACAGATTTTAAAAATCTAATTCTCACAAATCTTTTGTTCAATAACAAGTTACACATAACGCGTTACAGGTTTTCTTTGTGTAATCTATGAGACTAAAAAAAATATTCTGGTTTCTAATTTTATAATTTTGATTTATATTTTATTCGTATCATTCGTGACTTTTTTCCCTTTATTTAGCTTTACTTTAATATATTTCCCGGCTATCTCCCTGTCATCAAAATTAATCTTTTCCCTGCCTATTATCTGGTAATCTTCATGCCCCTTACCTGCTATCAGTATGATATCATCCGATTTTGCCATTGATACGGCATCTGCTATAGCCCTTTCTCTGTCGGCTATCCTTAGATAATCTTCATGCCCCTTAAACCCTTTTTCCACATCGTTTAGGATTAATTCCGGATCTTCAGTTCTTGGATTATCCGATGTCAATATCACAAAATCACTGAGTGATTCTGCTGTTTTTGCCATCTTCGGTCTTTTGGTAGTATCCCTGTCTCCTCCACATCCAAATACAGTTATGATTCTGCCTCTCTTTATCTCATTTAAAGCAGTCAGAATATTTTTCAGTGCATCCTCTGTATGGGCATAGTCCACAACTACCATGAAATCCTGTCCTCTGTCTACAGTTTCAAACCTGCCCGGAACTCCCTTTAACCCTTTTAATCTTTCTAGGATAATTTCAATATCCAGTCCTAACTGAATACCTCCTCCAACAGCTCCTAAAATATTCATAAGATTAAACCTTCCCAAAAGGCCGCTCTTCAACCTGTAGCTTTTATCTTCATAGGTTACTTCTATCTCTTGGCTGGTGTTGTTTACACTTATTATCTTCCCTCTTAAATTTCCAACCTCTTCCCCGCAAGCTATTCCACCAAATTCATCGTATAACCTCTCTCCATGGGTATCTTCTACATTATATACCCCACACCTGGTATCTTTTAATTTAGTAAACAGTTTCCTCTTGGCCAGATAATAATTTTCAATTGTTTTATGGTAATCCATATGCTCCGGAGTCAGGTTGGTAAATATTCCGGCATCAAAATCCAGCATCTCTACCCGGCCCATCTCAAGGGCATGGGAACTTACTTCCATCACCAGATATTCTATATTTTTATCTACAGTTTTTTTACACATCTTTACCAGATCCAGCGATTCTGGAGTTGTATTGGGAGCCGGTATTATTTCCTCCCCTATCTTGTATTCTACAGTTCCTATCCTCATGGTATTTTTTAATATCTCATCCAGGATATAGGTAATCGTTGTTTTACCATTGGTTCCCGTCACTCCTATAACCTTTAGATTTTTCTGAGGCCAGTTATAAAAATTAGAAGCTATAATTCCCAGGTGTAATCTCAAATCCTCCACCAGGATATATGTGATCTCCCTGTTTAATATTTCTACGGTTTTAGAAACCAATATACATTTTGCTCCCAATGATACAGCCTTTTCTATATAGTCATGCCCGTCTACCACACTTCCATCCAGTGCAGCAAATATATTCCCGGCTGATATCTTTCTGGAATCATATTCCATCCCGGTATATTCCATCTCTTTCCCGGAATTTAATATCTTATATTCAATATTTTTTAA
>JAUXGP010000002.1 GCA_030621995.1 Psychrilyobacter sp. | reverse complement strand
GAGTTCTCAATTAAGGAAACTCTATTTTTATAACTTACATATTTCTCGTGATTACTATATCTACTCCTGTATCAAAAATATTTTCACTGACTATATCACCCATTTTTACAGGAGAATTCACTGTTAAAGTATTTATCAGGTCCATACATTTAAAGTTTAGTTCCTTGGGAATATCCCCAGCAGTTTTTACAGGTACCCTGTTGTGAATCCCGCCAGATATCTTAATTGTCGAAGTTACTACACGGGTAGGAGCAGTCAATTCTTTCTTACCGTATACAGCTCCTCTAGGACATTGATTCCCTGTTGTTTTATAGTCATTTTGTTCATCTACCTCTATATGACATCCCATAGGACAAACTATGCATATTAGTTTTTTCATCTTTTCTCCCCCTATCTCTTTATTGTAACTTCAATCTTATTTGTGTTGATCTTATCCATGAAGATCTTTGGAATCATTATTTTCTCCATCTCTCCAGGTGCCATATGAGGTTTTTTTAGACTCATTATTACTTCATCCCCACATCTCACTTCTAATTTTACATCCTTTAATACTTCTCTGACTCTCATAAATACTTCTAAACCTTTATCTATATTTTCTTTTCTAAACTTTTGAGGAACAGTATAGCTGATCCCGTCAGTTCCCTCTATCTCAATAAATTCTTCATTTCTTTGAATCTCATTTTTTATATATTTAGCAGCATTCAATCCCGCTCTTCTGGATTCAGCACTTACAAAGTCCACCAGGTCATGTACATGAACTACATTTCCACAGGCAAATATCCCCTCGATAGATGTCTCCATAGATTCATTTACAACAGGACCGGATGTTCTTCTATCCAGTACAATACCTGCATTTCTAGAAAGATCATTTTCCGGTATCAATCCTACTGATAATAATAATGTATCTACGTCATAGTTAATTTCTGTTCCCGGGATAGGTTTTCTATTTTCATCCACCTTGGCCACTGTTACTCTTTCTAATCTGCCGTCACCTTTTACATTGGTAACTGTATGACTGAGTAATAACGGTATATCATAATCTTCTAAACATTGGACTATATTACGTGTAAGACCACCTGAGTAAGGCATAAGTTCCACTACTGCTTCTACTTTTGCTCCTTCCAGTGTCATTCTTCTTGCCATAATAAGACCGATATCTCCAGATCCCAAAATAACAACTTTTTTCCCTACCATATATCCTTCCATATTTACAAATCTTTGAGCTGTTCCTGCTGTAAATATTCCTGCAGGTCTGTCTCCAGGAATCGCTATAGCTCCCCTTGTTCTTTCCCTGCATCCCATAGCTAGTATTATAGCTTCAGCCTCTATCTCCATATACCCGTCCACAGAGTTAATAGCTTGTATCTTCTTGTCGCCGCTTACATCCAGTACCATTGTATCCAGCTTATATTCAATTCCTTCTTCAGCCATTTGATCAATAAATCTTTGAGCATATTCAGGTCCTGTAAGTTCCTCTTTGAACTCGTGCAGTCCAAATCCATTGTGAATACACTGCTGTAAGATCCCTCCTAATTCATTGTCTCTCTCTATAATAAGTATATCTTTAATTCCATTTTTTTTAGCTTCTATTGCTGCAGCCAGACCTGCAGGTCCGCCACCTAATACTACCACTTCATATTTCATCTATTTCCTCCAAAATTATAATTTAATTTTAAACTCTTTTCTCTTCGGCGTTTCCTCTGCATTTAGAGGAAACTATTGCACCACCTCGGAGATCGTACAGGGTAGAGTTTATTTCTTCGTTTCCCCTGTAAGGATATATGAATCTGCCTTGTCTAGTACTATCTCTTCCAAACTTTTTCCCAATTCACGGGCTAAGATCTCTTGTATTCTCGGTCCGCAGAATCCACCCTGGCATCTTCCCATTCCCGGTCTGCATCTTTTCTTTACACCATCTACCGTGGTAGCTCCTACATTTCTATGGATAGAATCTACTATTTCACCCTCAGTGATATTTTCACATCTGCAGATCATATTTCCATATCTCTTGTCCTGTGCTATTAATTCAGCTTTCTTTTCAGCACTTTCAGTTATAAATTCAAAGTGTGGTCTTCTATTTGGTTTAAACTCTTTATTTAATTCTACATCTCCTAAGATCTTCTTAGCTATCTCTACCACATCCACTGCAATAGCTGGAGCTGATGACAATCCCGGTGATTTTATTCCTGCTACATCTATAAATCCTTTGGCACCTTCTACCTCTTCAATTATAAAATCATTTGTGCTGGGCTGGGCTCTAAGACCTGCAAAGTTCCTGATTCCTTCTCTAAAGTTCAATTCTTTTATAGATTTCAATGCATGTTCCCTTACAAAATCCAGTCTTTCAGCTGTAGTAGCTAAGTTTTCTCTGTCACTCAGGTCCTCAGCATCTGGTCCAGCCAGTACATTTCCATGTACTGTAGGAGTTACCAATACTCCCTTTCCTAATTTAGTCGGACATTGGAATATCACATGATTAACTAATTCACCCTGTGTTTTATCCAAGACAAAATATTGCCCCCTTCTAGGGATAATTTTAAATGTTTCCTCTGCTACCATTCCATGGATCTTATCTGCATATACTCCCGAAGCATTTATGATACATCTAGTTTCATAGTTCCTTTGGTTTGTAATTACTCTATATCCACCCTCTATTTTTTCTATATCCAAAACTTCTGTGTTTAAGTCTAATTTTACTCCGTTATCTACGGCATTTTCCATAAGGGCTATAGTCATCTCCCACGGTCCTACTACCCCTCCTGTAGGAGCTAATAGTGCCGCTACTGCATCCTCATTTATCTTTGGTTCAATCTCTCTTAACTCATTTTTTTCTACTATTCTTACGTTTGGGATATTATTTTCAATTCCTCTTTTTAAGAGTTCCTCTATATGTGCTCTTTCCTCTTCACTGTTTGCCACTACCAATGAACCTATTCTTTTGAATGGAAAATCCAGTTCTTCACTTAATTTATCAAACATTGCATTTCCCAATGCATTATATTTAGCCATCAATGTTCCCTCTGTAGCATCATATCCTGCATGTACTATAGCTGAGTTTGCCTTAGTTGTTCCATTGGCTACATCTGTTTCCTTATCCAGTACCACCACATTCAGATTATATTTTGAGAGTTCCCTTGCTATAGATCCCCCTATGACACCTGCTCCTACTATTAAAATATCTTGCATTGCTACCTCCTTAAAAATAACTAAATCTAATTTTTATTTAAACAAAAAATAGCTGAACGAAACAGAATACGTATACTCTGTTTTGTTCAGCTCTCTTCATCTCTAGCTTCTATTCAATTTATACCATAATTATACACTATAACCTTTATTTTTACAATTTTTATTTAAAAATTTGTATTTAACCTTATTTTAGGTCTCTTTCCTAATTAACCCTGGTAAGATCTATAACCTCTTCAAACTTCCTTATGATGTTGAAAAAATACTTTGAGCTGACATATTTCGGCAGAGAAAAGTGCATTATTTTCTTGACAACTATATGCTCTCCGTCATCTATCTCACTTATTTTTTTGTCCATCACTATCTTTATATCCTTTTCCTTGGCGATCTCCTTAATGATACTCTCTAAGTCTGCACTTTGTTCATATTCTAGGATTATCTTTTTTATCTTTCTCTTCTCAATGAATGTTGTTTCAATCTTTTTTATTAGATACGACAGGAATAATATCATAGCAGACGCTGGAAGTATAAAATGATAAAATCCATACCCTATTCCTATTCCTAATATTGCCACCAACCAAAGGGTTGCTGCAGTAGTCAGACCTCTCACCTTGTCCCCGCCTGTCATAATCACCCCGGCACCTAAAAATCCTAGTCCCGATATAACCTGAGCTGTTAATCTTGTCGGATCCGCTTTTATATTTCCTATATCTACCCCTATTGCTGCTGTTTTATTGGATATCATAAGCTGGATCACAGATACTATTGCTGCTCCTGCACAGGCCAGCATATTTGTCTTTATACCTGCAGGTTTCCCCCTACTTTTCCTCTCCAGCCCAAACAACCCGCCAACTATGCAGGCTATAAATACTCGAAGCATAAATTCATATAAACTCATTCCATAAAGCGTTATTACCATCTCCATATTTTACCACTCCCTGTACGGGCTACCCTAGTGGTCGCCCTAAGGTATCTACAAGGGATACCTCTACCAAATTCTAAAAAAAGAAGCTTTGTATACCGCTAACCTACAAAACTCCTTTTTTAATTTTTATTTTAAATTTTCATGTATTGTTTTTACAGATTCAAATATGTAGGTGGGAACTATGTCGGATTTTTTCACATCTTCCTCTGTAGCTTCCCCTGTAAGTACCAGGATAGAATCTATCCCGGCATTTTCTCCTAATTTCATATCTGTATACAATCTGTCCCCTACCATTACTACATCTTCCGCCTTCAGGTTATACTTATCCAAAATAGACTCTATTATAAGTTTATTAGGCTTACCTATAATCTTAGGAGATACTCCTGTAGCTGCTTCAAACATCTTTATCATAGCACCTGTATCCGGCATACTTTTCCCCAAAGGAAGCGGACACACATAGTCTGGATGGGTAGCCAAAAAATCCACCCCATCCTTTATATAATCACAGGCTATCCATATTTTTTCATAGGTCAAAGTGGTATCAAACCCCAAGACTACATAGTCCGGGCTGGAATCTCTGTCTTTGACCAGAGTGAATCCGTTTTCTCTAAATTCTGCCTCTAAATGCTCATTTCCCAAGAGAAATATTCTGGCACCTCTTTTGAATTTGTTGATATAGATCCTGGTGGCTTCTCCCGAAGTAAATATTTTTTCTTCCTCCACTTCAAAGCCCATCTTTTTTAACTTTTGCTGATATATCCCACTATTTTTAGAGGAATTGTTGGTTAAAAATACAAAGTTTTTCCCTATTTTTTCTATATGTTCCAATAGTTCAACGACCCCGTCTATAAAATGGTCCCCCAGATAGATGGTTCCGTCCATATCAAATATAAAACATTTTTTATCCTTCAACCTGCACATAATTTCACCCTATCCCAGTAAATTTGGTATAAACATAGCTATCGGTGCCGAATAAGTAAGTACCATCAACACTATCATCAATGCCACTATAAACGGGATTATCTCCTTCACAAACTCATCCAGTTTGACGCCGACTATGGTACAGGTCGTAAACATCATAGATCCAAATGGAGGAGTTATTCCACCAATCATAATATTAACTATCAGGATTACTCCAAAATGAATAGGATCTATTCCCATACTGGTTACTGCTGGTACTAATAATGGTGCCAGTATGATAAGTGCTGCTCCACCCTCTATAAACATCCCAATAAACAACAACAATACATTGATGATTATAAGCAGTACAAATTTATTATCTGTAAAATCCATCAAGAATGTTGTGATAGTTTGAGGTATTCTTTCCAAAGTCAGGTAATAACCAAATACTTTTGCCCCTATGATAAGGAACATAACCGATCCGGTACCATATACTGTATCCCTTAAAATAATCGGAAGATGTCTTAATTTTAATTTTTTATAGACAAAGGTTCCTATGACTACACAAAATAATACGGCCATTCCTCCAGCTTCTGTAGGAGTAAATAACCCAAATCTCATCCCCAGTATAATCCCAAATGGAATTAATAGTGCCCAGATAGAATCTTTAAACTGGATAGCTATCTCCTTTGGGCTGGCAACTCTGTCTCTCGAAGGTTTATACCCTCTTTTTTTAGATATTATATGAACCGTTATCATAAGTGCTAATGTCATCAATATCCCCGGTGTATATCCTGCCAAGAACATCTTAGATACCGATACATTGGCAATCAATGCATAGATAATCAGGTTAGTTCCCGGTGGTATTACCGGACTGACAGAAGATGAGGCTGCTGTTACTGCTGCTGAAAATGGAGCACTGAATCCCCTCTTTCTCATCTCTGGTACTAAGATCTTAGACTGCATGGCTGCATCTGCATTGGCAGATCCAGATATGCCCCCCATCATCATACTTAAAACTACATTTACCTGAGCTAATCCACCGGCCATATGCCCTGCCAGCACCTCAGCCATATTCATTAAGCTCGTACTTATTCCAGAGTAGTTCATTACCGATCCTACCATTATAAAAAACGGTACCGCCAGGTATGGAAATGACTCAATAGAAGTCACGAACCTTTGCATGATCATGTTCATTGACATAATATTATCTACAAAGATAAAATAGTACATCGATGCACCCATTAATGCAAAGGCTATTGGTATATTTAAAAAAAACAATATAAATAAAATTATTATTGGATAAAAACCTTCCACTTTCTCACTTCCTTTTCGACTAAATTATTTTTTTTCTACCTTTCTTTGTTCATCCATAAATAAGATTACATCCTTAACCCAAAATTCCAGTGAATAAAAGGTCATCAATCCGAATGAAACTACTATAGATGAGTTTATATACACATAAGATACCTCTAGTGCTGATGTGATCTTATCCGACTCCACTGTATAGTTATAACTTAAGTAAAAAAGAGTTGCATTTAAAACAAATAAAAGAGTATAGATTATCAGTTCTAAAAGCCTTCTCCCCCTAAATGGAAGTGCCTGTGTCAAAACTTCTACTCCTATCAATGCCTTATCTTTATATGCCGCTGTAGCTCCTAAGAAAACTGTCCATATAAAACATCCCACTGATACCTCTTCAATCCAAGCAAATTGAATCCCAAAACCATATCTTAAAATAACGTTGGTTATTACAGATAATACTGTGATACTTATTGTTATACTCCCCAGAATTACTTCTATATTTCTAAAGAAATTTTTCATATTCCACCCCATATTCAATTATCTTTAATCTATAAACGATAATCGTGAACAGCCAGTGATAAACTCCTACCACAACTAGTCACGATCATCGAATTATATCTTTAATTTTTTTGATTTTCTCTTATTATTTAGCTCTTATTACTTTTAATTCTTTTTGAATTTCATCGTAGATTCCAGGAGTCCACTTAGGGAATTTAGAGAATACTTTAGCAGTTTCTACATTGAATGCAGGTAAATCTACCTCATTAAATTTAACTCCTAATTCCTCTAATTTAACCTTGTATTCCTTCTCTAAAGTTACAGTAACATCGTTGTTATACTTAGCTCCTGCATCAAATTCCTCTTGGATGATAGTTCTTTGGTTTTCAGACAGTCCTTCCCATACCTTTGTAGAGATAGATACAGCTGATACTCCCAATAAATGATTAGTTAAAGATACGTTCTTTCTTACTTCATAGATCTTTGTTCCATAGATAGTCATTAGAGATCCTTCTAATCCGTCTACTACACCTTGTTGGATACCACTGTATACTTCTGTAAATGGCAGCGGAGTAGGATTAGCTCCCATCGCTTCCAATGTATACATATATAATTGACTGTTTGGTACTCTTATCTTTAACCCTTTAAGATCTGCAGGAGTCTTAACTACCTTGTCTGTTAACATACTTCTGAATCCAAATAAGTAATCTAAAGATAATACTTTGATCTCTTTTTTAGCCGCTTCATCTTTTAATTTTTTTACTAGGTCAGTTTGTGTCATTGCTAAGTACTCGTCAAAGTTCTTGTATAACATAGGTCCGTTGATAGCATTAAAATCAGGCACATAGTCTCCTATGAAGTTAAGCCCGTCTACCGATATCCAGTTGGCTCCATTGGCCACCTGTTCCATACTGTCCTTACCAATTGGCAGCTGTCCGCCGGCGTATACTTGGATCTCAACGCTTCCATCGGATCTTTCTTTGATCTTATCTGCTACTCTCATCAATGATTTAGCTGTTTGCTCGTCCTGTACAAATTTAGTGCTTAATTTAATAACCACTTTTTTCTCACCATTTTCCATTGTTGCAGTCTCATCTTTTTTCCCACAACTAACAAACAACATCGTAGCCGCTACCAGCAGTGTTAACATCTTAAAAATTTTCTTCATCCTCTTCCTCCTTAGTTTTTTTTATTTTTTTAAAAAGTTTACAGCACGATCAGGGAAATCTGTAAATACCCCGTCTACTCCAACCTTATTATAAAATATATCCAGCATATCTTCAAAATTTGATGCATATGCAGGTATTCTTCCCTCATCCAATCTAAATGTATAAGGGTGTACTTCCATTCCATATCTATGAGCATCCTTCACCATATCTGTAATAACCAGATTATCTTTTGTGGACTCATTCGTCACAAGCATCGGCTTCCAAGGTCCTATCCCGTCAGCATATTGAGAGATTTTTTCCATACCTCCATCTTCAAACATCCAGTCATAGTTATAAGGAATCGCTTTTCCGTCTTCATATATCATAGTTTCATCCCAGCTGGTTTCTGCTATTAACTGCACTAATTTTATATCCATTCCAAATTCCGGCAACAACTCTTCCTTCACACGTACAAGTTCATTCGGGTCAAAACATTGAAAGTAAACCAGGTCACTTTTTTTAGTGTATCCATATTTTTTAAGAACTTTTAATACTGCCACACTTATATCTTTTCCCTCATGTCTATGGAACCAAGGTGCTTTAACTTCTGGATAGATCCCTACATTTTTACCCGTACTCTTATTTAATCCCTGGATCAATTCGATCTCCTCTGCCAAAGTATGAACTCTAAAGTCAGATTTCCAAATTGGGAACCTCTCAGGGAATCCTGCCACTGTTTTTCCATCTTTAACATTAAACCCCTCTGTCATTTTAAGACCTTTTATCTCTTTTAAAGTGAAGTCAATAGCATAATATCTACCATCTTTTCTCTTTCTATATGGATATACCTCTGCTACATCAGTTACCCTGTCCAAATAATGATCGTGTAATACTACCAATTCATCATCTTTTGTCATAACTACATCTTGTTCTATATAGTCCGCTCCCATTGCGTATGCCATAGATTTTGCTGCCATACTATGTTCAGGCAGATAACCACTGGCTCCCCTATGAGCTACTACGATCTTCTTTGTTTCTTTTGTCTTTTCTGCTTTTTTATCTTCCACAACATTTGTCGTGCTGCATCCCAGAAACGCCAGCATCAGCAATAAACCAATTATTCTTTTCATCTTCCCTCCTTTTTTCAATTCACAATAAATAGTTGAATTTCCATAAAATAAATATAACTTAACTCTTTTTAATTTTTTCTATATTTCTCTTACTTCCCTGAATTTATCGGGATAATTCGTAATTATTCCACTTGCTCCAAAGTCTTTCAACATTTTAGCTTCTTCTACACTATTTACCGTCCAAATATAGGTTTTTATCCCTATCTCATTCATTTTTTCTACCATTTTTCTACCAGTAAACTCACCATAGGAGTGGATGCTGTATATTTTTAGGTCATTTATTTTTATATAATTTTCTATATCCAAAATTTCTGCTTTCAAAAGCAAGCCTGTTTTTAATTTTGGTTCCAACCTGTTTATCTCTTTTATTATACGATGGTTAAAGGAGGAGATTATAACCTTCCCCTCTATCCTTCCCGCTTTTTTCAATATCTCAACTACTTTTTCCTCTATTTTATTTACCTCATCGTATCTCACTTTAATCTCTATATTCAAAATCTTATTTTCCGGTACTATCTTTAGCAGCTCCTCCAGAGTCATTATTCTTTCATCTTTAAATCCCTCTGAAAACCAACTGCCCA
The DNA here is from genome assembly GCA_030621995.1 of Psychrilyobacter sp. Taxonomy (GTDB): domain Bacteria; phylum Fusobacteriota; class Fusobacteriia; order Fusobacteriales; family Fusobacteriaceae; genus Psychrilyobacter. Next base: position 14,673 of record JAUXGP010000002.1, on the reverse strand, counting down.
GATCTAATTTTTTTAGGTCATATAAATTTACGTCCCTGATACAACCCCTTCCAGATGTTGTTCTCTCCAAGGTGAAATCATGAAATACAACCACTTCTCCAGAACCAGCTAATTGTACATCTACCTCAAAACCATCACAGCCTAGTTCCAGCCCTTTAAATATAGATGCTCTGGTATTTTCAGGAGCATAACCAGAGGCTCCCCTGTGAGCAATTATTTTCATCTTTACCTCCTAAAATACCTCTAACGTCTGATATTTTAACACCTTTATGTAAATTAATCATATATTTCAAGTAAAAACATTGTAAAGACAACAAAAAAAGTCATTATAAAAGTATTGTATGCACCCATACAATACTTATAATAACCCAACTCTATTTACTCTAGGTGTATTTATTTTTTGTCTTATATTAAGAATATGACAAAAATACTTAAAAGTCAAGAAAATTGTTCGTTTTATTATATATAGTGGTTACTTTTTTCACACTTTATGCGTTTTCAGACATTTATTAAAGGTAATTTCATTATAAAAGTCTATTTTTAAGCAAAAAAAAACCACCTGAATCGATGGTTTTAATTTTTTATTTCTTTTTAAATACAAATACTGCTGCCGCTGCTACTAATATAGCTCCTAAAATTCCAAAAAGAGTTTTATTGCTACTGCTCTCCTCCACTGGAGTTTCTGTTTCTACAACTTTAGTCTCAGTTTCTGTCTTTGCTATTTGCTTGTCTGCGTCTGTATCTACTGCCTCATCCACAGATGTTTCCATCACTGGTACCACTACCGGAGTCACCTTTTCCTCTGAAACTACTTCTTTCTTCACAGGTCTAGGAGCAGGTTTAGTTTGTTTTACCGGCTTTTTTGCCGGTTCCGATACCGCCTTATAATCTTCCTCGGTCAAAACAGGCTTTTCCACCTCTACTGTAATTACTTCAGTAGTTTCTACTGGAGTAACAGCCTCTTCTTGAAGTGCTACCACTTCAACAGTTGTTTCTTTTTTTACAGTCTCATCCTTGCTAGAACAACTTATCAATACTCCTGTTACAGCCAAAATTAACATTATCTTCTTCATGATTAACCTCCTATTATTAGAATTACTCCCCAATCACTATAATACTTTTCTTATAGAGTCTTTTGTAAAAGTAAGTCTAACTCCTTTATCTACTCTGATAACAATATATTGATCGCTTACAGACACAACTTCTCCCTTGATTCCCCCGGCAGTTATAATATCTTTTCCAGGTTGTAAGGCATCTATCATCTCAGCATGCTTTTTTTGTTTCTTTTTATTTGGTCTGATTAAAAATAAATAAAAAATTCCACCCCATATAATAAGTGTTACTGCCATTCCCATGACACCAGATGTTTGCCCTGTTTGCTCTGCTCCAAAAGCTAAAAAATTACTAAACATATCTTACTCCTTTTTATTAAGTTTTATTATCTAAAGTATAGCATTATATTTAACATTTTTAAAATCTTTTTTTCAGGTTAATCTAAGAATAACTACTTCCTAGCCTTCTGCATAATCAAACTTCAAACCATTGTTATTAATTTTTTTCATACTTTTATTAAATATATGAAAAAAAGAGAAGATTTCCTTCCCTTTTTTCATGATTTTTATTTTTATTTAAATAGATCTTTCAAACTATCAAAAAAACCTTTTTTCATAACTGTATTTTTATCCTTCAAACTATCTTCAAAGGCTTTCAATAAGTCTTTTTGCTCTAAATTCAGCTTTGTAGGAGTCTCAACGATAACTTTGACCAATTCATCTCCTACTCTTCCCCCTCTTGTACTAGGTATTCCCTTACCACGAAGTCTGAATACCTTTCCGGTTTGAGTTCCCTCTGGAATTTTTATCTTAATTGCCTCATCCAGGGTAGGAATTTGTATCTCTCCTCCTAAAACAGCCTTAGTATAGGAAATAGGCACTTCACAAACAATATCCGATCCATGTCTTTCAAATATTGAATGTTCCTTTACCCTTATAAACAAGTACAGGTCTCCATTTGGTCCGCCATTTTCACTGGCTTCTCCCATCCCGCCTAATCTGAGTCTTTGACCATCATCTATTCCCGCCGGGATCTTCACATGTTTTTCTACTTTTTCCTTCTCTACACCTGTTCCATGGCACGTCGGGCATATTTCAGTAGGTATCTCGCCCTTCCCATGACATCTGTCACATTCAACTACATTTTCAAAGTTTCCAAACATAGTTCTTTGGATCTCCTTTATCCTTCCATTACCATGACACTTCGGACAAGTTTTCGTACTTGTTCCTGGTTTAGCGCCAGTTCCATGACAGGTATGACATTCACCTTTTCTGAAATATTTAACCTCTTTTTCTGTGCCCTTTGCAGCTTCTTCCAGTGTGATTTCTACAGTATATCTAAGATCTGCCCCAGGTTCTACACGGGGACCACGAGAACCTCCACCGCCAAAGAATGAACCGAAGATATCTTCAAAGCCTCCTGCTCCTCCGAAACCTCCAAATCCACCAAAGCCTCCTGCTCCTCCTGCTCCTTGGGAGAATGCATCATGCCCAAATCTGTCATATTTAGACCTTTTTTCACCATCTGAAAGGACTTGATAGGCATCATTTACCTCTTTAAATTTATGTTCTGCATCATCCTTTTCCTTTGCACTTGCACTACCATATTTATCCGGATGATATTTCATAGCTTTTTTTCTATAAGCTTTTTTTATCTCGCTCTCACTGGCTCCCTTAGGTATTCCCAGCGTTTCATAAAAATCTTTTTTAGACATTCTTTTTCTCCTTTTTTCTTCTTCTTTTTACCACCAATTAATTCCAATTAAAATATCTGACACTGATTATACAGATTTTAGAACCTAACACAGATCTTATTTTTTTAGTCACAAATTGCACAAATTACTACTAATCAAAATAATTTCTTGGCTAGGTTCTAACATTTCAAATAACTTTTCTTTATATTTATTAGTGTTATTCGTGACAAAGTTTTTTTCTATATTAATCCTTTTTAATCTGTGATATCTGTGTCAAAGTATTTTGTTTTTTTACCTATTCTCTATACTCCGGCAACTTTCATCTGTCTATAGGTTGCTTTTATCCTTTGACTCCAATTTTCAGGCTAGCCTTGTATTTTCCCTTGCCCTTTAATTTTATGATCCCGTCTTTTTCCTCTAACCTGCCACTTGCATCGACAAAATCCGCTATTCCATTCCAAGGCTCCAGACACACAAATTCTGCTCCTACCTTATTCCAGAATGCGATATATTCGAAGTTGCTGTAGTCCATAGTTACAACCCTGGTATTTTTTTTACACTTCAGCGATACTTTTTTAGAGTCTAAGTTTTTGAATATAAGGGCATCATCTTTAAAGGTATCTTCATCTAATTCTATTTTTTTGCTGTCCTCTAAAAATTTTATGGTATTTCTAGATATATTTCTACCCTCTAAAGGAAAGATTGAGGCCGTTTCATTTTTTTCAAATTCTAGATAGTAGTCTGAAATTTTAGTATCTCTATCTGTGGGAATACTGAATGCAGGATGTGCTCCCACTGAAAAAAAGATCTCCTCATGGGATAAATTTTCTACCCTGTATTCAATGGATAAACATCCATTTTTTAGGCTGTATTCCATATAAAATTTAAACTCAAATGGGTATTTTTTTAAAGTTTCCTCATTTGGATTAAGCAGAAAAACTACCTTGGTTTTCTCATGGGAAACAAGCTCAAATTCATTGTCCCTTGCAAATCCATGCTGCCCCATCTCATAAGTTACCCCGTGATAGCTGTATTTTCCACCTTTTAACCCACCTACAATGGGAAATAATACAGGTGACGTCCGTCCCCAAAATTCAGGATCAGCATTCCACATAAATTCTTCATTATTTTTTAGAAGTTTTAAACTTTTTAACTCTGCACCATGACTATCTATAGCAGCCTCTATAATTCCATCGGTTATTTCATACCTCATAGTTATTCTCCTCATTCAAAGTCTAACCTTGCCACTTATAGTCCCTTGTTTAAATATATATCAGTTATATCATATCCCATTTTCTTGTATACTGCTATATTTTTTTCATTATATCCATATGAATGAATATTAATTTTTTTTATATCCAGTTCAGCGGCTTTTTCTTCAATTAACTCGATGAATTCTAACTCATATTCATTTTCTTGAAACTCTTCAAAGATACAAGTATTATTTACAAATATTTCATTATTAAATTTATTCATCCAAACAAAACCTACCTTAACTTCGTCTTCATAGGCATTTAACAAGTAATGATTAGGAGTAGATATTCCATCTTTTAAAATTTCATCCAATGCTTCCTTAGACAGTTCTACTGCTTCTGCTTCCGACCAGTGCCCGACCTTTACCTTATCCTTGGCATAATCAGCAATCATCTTTCCCTTTACCATATTAAAGTCTGATTCTGACATTCTTTCTAATTTTAACATCTATTGTATCCCCCTCGTGTGCTCCGCACAAATTAACAGTTGATAATTGAAAATGTACAATTAAATTCAAAACTTTTAATTTTCAATTATTAAAATTTGTGTAATTTGTGACAAAACACCTTTTTTATTTCTATAAGAAAAGAAAGGCAGAGCCACAGCTCTAACCTTTTCTTTTCTTAAGCTTATGGCTTAATTTTATTTTTAGTCTACTACTTCCGCTTCTGCTACATCATCATCGGTTTTCTTTTCAGTTCCACCTTGACCTCCGCCTTGTTCACCTTGGGTTTTCGCCTGAGCTTCCTTGTAGATCTCTTCAGCTAATTTATGTGCTGCTTCCTCTAAAGTTTTTATAGCTGTATCGATAGCTTCCTTATCTTCACCATCTTTAACTGCTTTTAACCCTTCTACTGCTTCCTTGATTGCAGTTTTTTCCTCTTCAGTTACCTTATCTCCATGCTCTTCTACAGATTTTTCAGTAGATGCAATCAACATATCAGCCTTGTTTCTAGCTTCTACCATCTCTTTGAATAATTTATCGTCTGCTTCATGAGCTTCAGCATCTTTTTTCATTCTTTCGATCTCGTCCTCTGAAAGATTAGTCGATCCTGTGATAGTTACCTTGTTTTCTTTTCCAGTTCCAAGGTCTTTTGCAGTTACGTGTACGATTCCGTTTGCATCGATATCAAAGGTTACTTCTATTTGAGGTACTCCTCTTGGTGCTGCCGGGATTCCTTCTAAGTTGAAGTCTCCTAATTTATGGTTATCAGTAGCTTTTGTTCTTTCCCCTTGGAATACGTTGATCGATACTGCCGGCTGATTGTCTACAGCCGTAGAGTAAACTTGTGATTTCTTTACAGGTATAGTAGTGTTCTTTTCTATCATCTTAGTGAATACTCCACCTAAAGTTTCGATTCCCAATGATAACGGAGTTACGTCTAATAATAATACATCTTTAACGTCTCCCATCAATACTCCACCTTGGATAGCTGCTCCTGCTGCTACTACTTCGTCTGGATTGATTCCCTTATTAGGAGATTTTCCAAAGAAAGATTCTACCCATTCTTGTACTGCCGGTATTCTTGTAGACCCACCGACCAATAAGATCTCATCGATATCTGCTGGAGTTAATCCTGCATCTTTCATAGCTGTTCTTGTAGGCCCCTTTGTAGCTTCTACTAAGTCAGCTGTTAATTCATTGAATTTAGCTCTAGTTAATTTCATCTCTAAATGCTTTGGTCCTGTAGCATCCATTGTGATAAATGGTAGTGAGATAGGAGTTTCCTTCATTGTAGATAATTCTTTTTTAGCTTTTTCAGCTGCATCTTTTAATCTTTGCTCAGCCATCTTATCCAACGAAAGATCGATTCCTGTTTCTTTTTTGAATTCGGTTACCAACCATTCGATTACCTTGTTGTCAAAGTTATCTCCACCTAAATGATTGTTTCCACTAGTTGACAATACTTCTACGACACCGTCTCCGATCTCTAAGATAGATACGTCGAATGTTCCTCCTCCAAGGTCGAATACCAATACTTTTTCCTCTTCTTTCTTATCCATTCCATAAGCTAATGCTGCTGCAGTCGGCTCATTTATTATTCTTTTCACTTCTAATCCTGCGATTACTCCTGCATCTTTAGTAGCCTGTCTTTGATCGTCTCTGAAATATGCCGGTACTGTGATAACAGCTTCAGTTACTGTTTCACCTAAATACGCTTCAGCGTCTTTCTTTAATTTTTTTAAGATCATTGCTGAGATCTCTTGCGGGCTGTAGTCTTTTCCATGCATACTTACTTTATGAGATTCTCCCATATGAGTTTTAATAGATGCTATTGTAGAATCCGGGTTAGTTACAGCTTGTCTTTTTGCTATCTCTCCTACTACGATCTCACCGTTATCTTTTACATTTACTACTGAAGGGGTAGTTCTTACTCCCTCTGCATTTGTTATTATAGTGAAGTTTCCACCTTCCATTACTGATACACATGAGTTGGTTGTTCCTAAGTCAATTCCGATTATTTTTCCCATTTTTATATTCCTCCTATTATAATGGGTAAGCACAAGGCATTACCCTTATATTATTTTTTTTTTATTTCTTACAAACCTTTACCATTGAAGGTCTGATTACTCTGTCCTTCATCTTATATCCTTTTTGTAATTCCATTGTGATATGGTCATTATCTGTATTTTCACAGTTTTCAGTCATTACAGCCTGGTGAAAATGCGGATCATACTCTTTCCCCACTGATTCTATTGGTTCCACACCCTCTGTATTCATAATTCCGTGCATCTGTGACAGGGTCATCTCTACCCCTTTTATCAACGAATCAAAATCTTTGGTTTCAGCAGATGCAGCTACCCCTCTTTCCAGGTTATCTACAGCTTCCAATACTTTTAAAATTACTTTTTCAGAAGCATATTTCCTCAATTCTTCCACTTCATTTTGTTTTCTCTTGGTAAAGTTTTGAAATTCTGCATTTTTTCTCATATATGCATTTTTCCAATCTTCCAGGTCAGCCTCTATCTTAGCCATCTTATCCTCTAATGTTTCCTCATCTTTTATCTCTTTATCTTCAGTCTCTTCCTCTATCTTTTCATTTTTCAGCATTTCTTTCGCTTTTACCTTTTCATCTTCAACCTTTTTTTTCTTACTCATGATTTTCTCCTTTTTTTTGTGCTGTATTTATCATATTATTAACTTCTTCAGTTACATATTCTACCAGCCCCACAGTTTTGGAATAAGCCATCCTTTTAGGTCCGACTACCCCTATTATCCCCTGGGAATCACCATTTTTATAGAAGGAATATACAAAACTAAAGTCTTTTAGCGCACTTATATTAAGTTCATCTCCAAAGACTACGTATACCTCTCCCTGTCTATGTTCCCTTGTACTGATCAGCTCTTTAAATATTTCATCGAGCCCCTTACGTTTATTGAAAATTTCCAGGGCTTCCTTGGCCTCCTCCACTGTTTTATCCTCAAATATAGTAGAAGCACCATTTATGAAAAATTCTCCATCCATATCCTGATATACTTTGTCCGATATGGATTCCAGTACCGGGTTTCCTTTTTTCTTAACAAAGTTTTCTATTTCAAAAGTATTTACTTCACCGCTAGATGATTTTTCATTTAATTCTATACATATTGCCTTTAATTCTCCTTCATTTATCCTATTTTCAAAGTGAATTTTCCGAGTTCTTACTATCGAATCCTCCATTACTATTACAGCCATTGCCGTATAGTCATTTACATGTACTAATTCAACCTTCTTTATGGTCTCTCGGCTTATATTAGGTTCCAATACTATTCCTGCATAGGATGTCAATTTAGAGAGTAAGTTAGAGGTTCTCCTCAATATCCCGTCAAATTCTCCGATCTTTTCATCATATATTTGATGTATTTTTTCCATCTCTTGCCTGGATAATTTTTCTATTTTGAGTAATTCTGAAAGATAAAATTTATACCCTAGATCTGTAGGTATCCTACCTGATGATGTATGGGTCTTCGATAGATATCCCAAGTCCTCCAGATCAGCCATTACATTTCTAATGGTTGCCGATGAATACTCAATATTATATTTTTTTACTAATGTTCTAGAGCCTATCGTTCCACCTGAAGTCAGGTAATAGTCGATTATTGCTCCCAACACCAGCTTTTCTCTATCTGTAATCATCTTCACCACCCCAATCAGCCAGTTGTTAGCACTCATCGGACCAGATTGCTAACTTATGATGAGTATATACCTCTTCCCCAACTTTGTCAACACTTTTTCACACAAAATTAGCCACCTAGTCTCTAGGTGGCTAATTCATTAAAGTTCTATTTTTATTTATTGCTTTCCTTGGCTATCTGCTCCTCCAACTCTTCAATTTCCTCAAATTTTTCATCAAAGAACTCTCCGAACTCTTCCTCAATCTTCTCCTCATATATATCTAAATCTCCATTGGGAGCTTCCATCTCATATACACAGTTGAAATCATTGATATGGCACAACTCTACCATAGCTTCAAAATTTACATCCTCTTCCTCTGCTGTAAACGTATATCCTATCCCTTTATTTCCATTCTCTTCCTCAAAATCATACAGTTCCCACTCCATTCCTGCATTCATTCTTTTTTCAGATAATTCTTTAGCTAATTTTTCAGCTGTCCCCTCTTTTACGCAGACATATATATTGCAGATTACTTGATCTTCTATCCCGCAAGTAATCTTATACCCGTCATTTGTCATCTCCATATAATTAAACTTTTTCATCTTTACCTCCAAATTTAATAATAAAAAAAACCTAGTCACAAATAATACTAATCAACAACAAAAAATTCTAATTACTAATCATCTGTGTAATTCGTGACTAAAAAGTTCTTTTCACTTCCCACTCTTTTTTATTTTTATATTATACCACATCAAAGAAAAAAACGACTAAATCCATTTTGCAGATTCAATCGTTTCTATCTTTTACTTTGGTCTCTCCTAATTATAGGAGAAACCATAAAAAGGATGAGGTTCTATCTTTTCACTACATTCCTCAGCACTCCTATTCCCTCTATTTCACACTCTATTATATCGCCATCTTTCAAGTACTTCGGCGGATCAAAGGACATCCCTACCCCTGCCGGTGTTCCTGTAGAAATTATATCCCCTGCTTCCAGAGTCATCCCCTTTGATATATCTGAAATTAAGGTATCTATATCAAATATAAAATTTTCAGTATTGGAATCCTGTCTGATCTCTCCATTTATCTTAGAAGATATATTTAATTTCACCGGATAATCTATATAATCTTTGTGGACAATACACGGTCCCATAACTACTGCTCCATCTAAGCCCTTACCGATAGTCCACTGAGAATGTTTTACCATAAGATCCCTGGCGGATATATCATTCATAATTGTGTACCCAAAGATACTGTCCTTTACCTCTGATATTTTGACTTTTGAGCTTTCCCTTCCTATCACTACTCCTAATTCCACCTCATAATCTAATTTTTTTGTAATGTCATCATGCAATGGTATTACAGCATCTACACCACCTGCATGCCTCGCTCTCTTACTGAATACCACTGGGCTGGCAGGCACCTCATTTTTTATATTTATCTCCTTCGCTGCCTCTGATATGTGTGCCTTATAGTTTAATCCTATGGATATAATGTCATGCAGCGGCAGAGGAATCGGAGCTAATACTATTACTTTATCAAAATCATAGTATACATCTGCTTTTCCCTCTCCCTTCCATAATTTCTCCAATATCTCTATATCACTTTTTTCATGGGTTTCTATAAAATCATTCATATCAAAAAATTCCTGACTTAATTCGACCTCATCTATAGGTATTATTTTTTTCCCGTCCTTTGTTAATATTCCTATCTCCTCTAACCCCTCGTATTCAAATGTAAAAAATTTCATCCTGTCCTCCATTGTCATCTTAAATTAATATAGTTAATCATTATTTTTTATCTCATTTTTTTCCACCAATGCTGCCATAAATTTATATCCCAAAGCCAAAATTACAGGTCCGGCAAAAAGCCCAATTATGCCATAAGTAAGCATCCCTCCTAAAGATCCCAGCAGGATTACAAGCATGGGGATATCCACACCCCTTCCCAGGAGAAATGGTTTCAATATATTGTCTAAAACTCCTACAAATATAGTCCAGATTATATATAGTACAGCTATGGTTATTGTTTGTGTAGAATATACATATATAGCTATTGGAACTAATATTACCATTGGCGGCAGTTGAATTATTGCTAAGATCATAACCAATATACTCCATATTCCTGCACCTGGCACCCCCACTGCCAACATCCCAATCCCTGCAAAAACAGCCTGAATTATCGCTATCCCGACAACTCCTTGAACAACACTTCTTATGGTTCCTGCTGCTGCCTCATGGAAATCTTCTACAAATTCCCCTATCAAAATTTTAAAAATTTTACCGGCTCCCCTGCTGGAAACCTCTGCATTTATAAGAAATATCCCTGCTATTAATATAGATAAGATAAACTGAACTATCGTTATCCCTAAGGCTGCAATTATTCCTAAAATTTTAGAAGCATATATTTGAAGTTGAGGAGCTATTTTTTCTATCATATCTTTAAAATCTCCTGTCAATAATGTCCACAGGCCAGCTATCTTTTCACCTAATACAGGTATTCTTTTTATCTCTTCACTTACTGGCGGTATTGTCAGTGTTCCGGCTTTTAAACTTTCTGCTATCCTTCCTAAACTTTCTATTGTGGAATCCATAAATAATATTACAGGTAAAATTACAAATGTTAAACCTATAATTACTAATAATACAGCCGACAGTTTATCCCTCCCCTTTAATATCTTTGTGAATCTTTTATGGAGCGGAAAACTTGACACTGCTATTATTATCCCCCACAACGTAATCATAAAAAGCGGCTTTATTATTGTAAAACTCCATATAAAAAGTATAGCTATAAAACTTATCCGTATAAAGATATTTACAGCTTTTCGTGTATCCTTACTATTTTTATCCTCCATAATATCTGCCTCCCTATCAATAAAGAAATACCTCAACAAAATATACTCTTTCTTTCTTTATTTCCTGTATCTGCTTATAGATATTTATTTCTGCTGAACTTTCGCGATGGTGTACACATTTAAAATCAAGAAGTTTACCATTAATTTATACATTTTTTGAAACCGCTAATATCGCAAATCAAAGTCAAAAGATAAATTTGTGAATATTGGTGGCTGAGTATAACGACTATAAAATTTTAAGAGGAAAAATACATAAAGCATAGTATTCTTATAATAACAAAAAAAATTTTAAGAGGTGATTATATGTTAGTCGTAATTTATAAAAATGGGGATATATATGTCGGGCAAAAAGAATTTTATTTAGACAGTAAAAACAAAACTATCCAGGTAGGAGATAAAACAACTGACCTTTCCGATGTCAGCACAATTATCGCCGGTGACAGGACTATCTATGGAGATACAATGGAAGCATTTTAACACGAACTTGTAAAAGAGTAGATTTTTTTCTGCTCTTTTTTTATTTTGTAGGTAAGTAAGGAATAAAACAGTAAATAAATAGCACACAAAGGTTCTCACGGTGAGCTTAAAAGTTAAGTCTTAATGTGTTTTATGCAAATTATGCAAATTAATTTGGAAAAAAAATTTAGTTTGAAATATGGGAGGTATTTGGTATGGGAAAAATTTATAGGTTCGGTAATGGGAAAGCCGATGGTGGAGCAGAGCTTAAACATTTATTGGGAGGAAAGGGAGCAAATCTAGCTGAGATGGCTAAAATTGGTGTTCCGGTACCTCCTGGATTTACACTGACTACTGAGATGTGTAATTTTTATACTGAATTTGGAGAAAAAGCATTGAAAGATTCTATTTGGAATGAAGTAAAGAATGGAATTTGCGAAATTGAAGATATTTTAGGGAAAAAATTTGGGGATTCTAAAAATCCATTATTATTTTCAGTCCGATCCGGAGCCAGACAGTCTATGCCCGGGATGATGGATACAGTTTTAAATCTGGGGCTGAATGACGAAATAGTAGAGGGATTATCTGCTATTACTAACAATCCAAGATTTGCCTGGGACTCCTACAGAAGATTTATTCAAATGTATGGAGATGTAGTCCTGGGGATGACACCTGAATCCAAAGAGGATATCAATCCCTTTGAAAGGATAATCGATAACTATAAAAAGGATTTAAAGATAAAAACTGATCTGGATTTTGATGTGGAAAATCTAAAAATACTGGTAGATCGATTTAAAGATCTTATATCTGAAAGAATAGGGATAGAGTTCCCGCAAGACCCATATGAACAATTATGGCTGGCTATATTGGCTGTATTTAGGAGCTGGATGAATGACCGTGCCATTACATACAGAGCCATCGAGGGAATCCCGTCTAATTGGGGAACTGCAGTAAATATACAATCTATGGTCTACGGAAATACAGGTTCTGATTCTGCTACCGGGGTAGCCTTTACAAGAAATGCCGCTACCGGTGAAAATTATTTTAATGGAGAATTTCTGATAAATGCCCAGGGAGAAGATGTGGTGGCAGGGGTTCGGACTCCTTGGCAAATAACTAAAAAAGAATCTATTGAGTGGGCTGTAAGAAATGATATTTCCATGGAACAGAGGAGAAGATCTCATCCCTCTCTGGAGGAACTCATGCCCGAAGTATATAAAGATCTGTATAAAATTCAGACAATATTGGAAGATCATTATACAGATATGCAGGATATGGAGTTCACAGTGGAAAATAAAAAACTTTGGCTCCTCCAGACCAGAACTGGAAAGAGAACTGGTATGGCTATGATAAAGATAGCCATGGATCTCTATAATGAAAATAAGATAGATCAAGAGGAAGTAATCAGGAGGATAAAACTCAGTAAGATCGATGAACTCCTGCATCCGGTATTTGATACTGAAAAAATAGATGTAGATGTCCTGACTCATGGACTGCCTGCTGCACCAGGGGCTGCTGTGGGTCAAATTGTATTCTTTGCTGATGAGGTGGAAAAATATGAAAAAGCCATCTTGGTCAGACTCGAAACTTCCCCCGAGGATATAAATGGTATGAATTTAGCTCAAGGATTTTTAACTGTTCGTGGTGGAATGACTTCCCATGCAGCCGTGGTAGCTCGTGGAATGGGGAAATGTTGTATTGCCGGAGCCGGAGAGATAGTAATAGACTATAAGAAAAGAAAATTCAGAGTAGGAGATAAAGTGTTCAAAGAGGGAGACTTTATCTCCCTGGATGGCGGTACCGGGATGGTCTATGAAGGCAGGCTCGTCACCAAAGCTCCTAAATTAGATGATAATTTCCACCAAGTTTTAGAGATTGCAGACAGGATAGCCAGGATGGAGGTCAGGGCAAATGCCGATACCCCTAAAGATGCTAAAAAAGCAATTGAATTTGGAGCTAAAGGGATCGGGCTCTGCAGAACCGAGCATATGTTCTTTGAAGAGGATAAGATCAAGGCCATGAGGGAGATGATCTTAGCTCCCGACACAGTCGGACGGGAAAAAGCTCTGGCTAAGATGCTCCCCCTCCAAAGGGAAGATTTTATAGGTATCTTTGAAGTTTTGAAAGAAAAACCTGTAACCATAAGGCTGCTCGATCCGCCCCTCCATGAATTTCTCCCGCATACCAAAGAAAAGCAGGAGGAATTAGCCCATGAAATTCATGTTCCTGCCGGTAAAATCAGGGAAGCTGTAGAACATCTGAAGGAATCCAACCCAATGTTAGGACACCGTGGATGCCGCCTGGGAATTACCTATCCTGAGATCACTGTTATGCAGACTCGGGCTATTATAGAGGCTGCACTGGAGGTTCATTCCAGAGGGGTAGATGACTATCCTGAGATAATGGTTCCCCTGGTTGGAAAAGTAGAGGAATATAGATTGCAAAAACAACTGATCTTAGATACCATTGCAAAGGTCTTTGAGGAGAGAAAAAATAGTGTCAGATATAAGATTGGAACTATGATTGAGGTTCCTCGGGCTGCTCTTACGGCAGACAAGATTGCTCTGGAAACAGAATTTTTCTCCTTTGGTACAAATGACCTCACTCAGATGACCTTTGGATATTCCAGGGATGATATAGGAACATTTTTACCTGCCTATTTGAAGCAGGAAGTATTGGAAGTTGACCCATTTAAAATAATAGATACTGAAGGTGTGGGACAACTCATGGATATTGCCAGCACTAAGGGGCGAAGTGTCAATAAAGATTTAGAGATTGGAATATGCGGGGAGCACGGGGGAGAACCCCACTCTATAAAATTTGTAAACAGTCTGGGTTTTGACTATGTCAGCTGTTCCCCATATAGGATTCCTGTAGCAAGATTGTCTGCTGCCAAGGCAGAGATAGAATAAAAAAATTATAAGTCTTCAGATAGAAAGTAGTTAAACAATATGTTTAGCTGCTTTTTATTTTACTCTTAATAGGGTATTATATATAAAAGTAATCTAAATTTTAGTCACAAATTTAAAAAGCTGAACCGCAAATTACGCTAAGAAACATTAGCGGTTTCAAAAAAATTTGAATTTAAGGAGTCGATATTTAATGAAAAAAACAGCTATAGATACAGCCTATGAATATATCGAAAAGATGATAGTTAAGGGTGAATGGAAGGCAGGAGACAAGATCACTCCTGAAGTCAGGCTCGCTGAGGAACTGGGAATAAGCAGAGTTTCTGTGAGGTCAGCCATTGAAAAACTGGCAGCATT
>JAUXGP010000077.1 GCA_030621995.1 Psychrilyobacter sp. | reverse complement strand
TTGGGATAGAGGACGATTTTTTACCCAGGCAATAACAGTTTGAGTTTCTAGTTCACTTTCCTCTATTATGATCGACTTCAGATTTTTATTAGGCATAAGTTTAGCTGCACTTTTGGGAACTATTCCTATTCCCATCCCGGTATATGTCCAAAGAAGGATAGATTTACTGTCCTCCCCCTCACAGATAATATTCGGCTGGAATCCAACTTGATGGCAGCTGGAAGTGATTAAATTTTCAAATCTCTTATCTAAAATCAGGGGCTTATCCTTTAGATCTTTTAAAGATATTGATTTAGGAGCATCAGGGAAAAACAGATCCTCCCTGACTACAGCAACCATAGGTTCCTTAGGAAGGTATATAAGGTTGAAATTCTCAGTATTAAATGGTGTTCTGACTATTCCAATCTCAATCATCCCATTATTTAATAGATCTAAAATTCTATATGTATTTCCCTCCTTCATTTGAAAATTAATCTCGGGATATTCCTTATAAAAATTATGAATTTGTTCTGGCAGGAGGATGGATCCTGCAGACGAAACAAATCCAATGGAAAGAATTCCCTTAACCCCTAAATTTAAATTTTTAATCTCCTTTACAGAAGTTTCCATAAGTTCAATGATCTGCTTGGCACGATGCCGTAATAATTTCCCAGCTTCGGTAAGTTTCATCTTACGGGTACTTCTCTCCAGCAGAGTTACCCCCAATTCCTCCTCCAGTAATTTTAACTGCTGACTGAGAGGGGGCTGAGATATATATAATTTTTTTGCTGCCTTAGTTATATTTTTTTCCTCTGCAATGGCTAAAAAATATTTTAATTGTCTGATATCCATATTAGTTCTCCCTTTTTACTAGTTATTATTTATATTTATATCATATTAATACGATATCTTTCATATATTTTTATCTTTCGTATATTTTTAGTATAATTATATCAAATAATTAACTGAATGAACAGAGGAGCTGATATAATGAAAATAGCAGGCGTTTTAGGCGGGATGGGACCCCTTGCCACAATTGATCTATTAAATAAAATAATAAAATATACAGATGCAAAGAAAGATAGTGATCATGTCCACACTTTAGCGGACAATTATACAGAGATTCCCGATAGAACAGCGTATATCTTAGGACAGGGAGAAAATCCTGAAAAACATCTGATAGATTCAGCCTTAAAATTAGAAGCTATGGGAGCCAGCTTTATAGTTATGCCGTGCAATACTGCTCATTATTTTTATGAAAAAGTCAGTGGGGCGGTAAAGATACCCTTTATAAATATGATAGATGAGGTAGCCAAGGAATTGGACGGCGTAGAAAAAGTAGGGCTTTTGGCAACCAAGGGAACCTATAAGGGTCATATCTACGAGGATATATTCAATAAATACGGGATAGAGGTTGAAGTGCCTCCTATAGATCTCCAAGAGATTGTAACTGATCTTATCTACAGGGTAAAAGAAGGAAAAGATAATATAGATCAAGTTCCTATAGACCAGGTATTGAATTATTTTTCTGATCTAGGGATAGATAAGATCATCTTGGGATGTACAGAACTCCCTGTAGCCTTTGAAAAACTGAAGATAGAGGGAGAATTTTTGGATCCCACCAAGATATTGGCTGTTAGTACCATAAGGCTCATGGGGAAGAAACTAAAAGAATGTTAAACTATAAAAACCCTGGGAAAATTTTCCCAGGGTTTTTATAGATAAAATTAATTTATCAGGGATTTCTTCAATTTTCCCTTCATCTGTTCAAATCCATTTTTTACTGCTTTTTCATAGGCCGCTTCCTTTGAATTTTCATCGCTTCCCTCTCCGGTAGCGCTGATGGTGAGTAAATTTTCTACTTTTTTCTTATTATATAGTTCCACTGTGATATTTAGTGTCGTTACAAAAGATTCCGGGGTAATCATTTTTTTATTGTAAAAAACTGCCGGTTTAGTAGATGTATGATTACTGTTTAGAACTACTTTTACCAAGGTGTTCACTGTGGAATCATTGTCACTGCTAACAGCTACCTTATCGTCATTTTCACGTGAGATAGAAGCTAAGATAGAATAGAAGTAATTATCAAAATATTCCTTGGAATCCCCGTTGAATCTCCCGCTGCTCTTAACATATAGAATATTTACACCACTATAGAGGCTGTCACTATTAATTTTTTTCTCTACCGATTCAAGATCGTTTTTTATCTGAGTCTTTGTATAGGGCAGATTGTAAATTTTAGTACTCCCCAATATAATAGCAACATTTCTATATGAATCAAACTCCTCATAGCTTTTTAAAGCACTGGTTAAGTAGTTCTTTTTAAGGTTCAAATCTTCTGTTTGAGAAGACTGGGCATAGTTACTATTGATTAGACCTCTAAGCTCATTGGCTTTTTTCTCATACAGAGATATCTTGGATTCATCTAAGGTAGCAGTAACAGTATACTCCGATCTAAACCATTTTTTCTTGACTTTGAAATCTACACCTAAGATATTTGTTTCTGAAATGGTAGATATTCCAGATGAAACCTCACTATTTGATTGCCCGTTAGTCAGGCTTTTATTGCTGGTAAAGTTACTCTTAATAGTCACCTGTATCTGGTCAGACAGGTCTGCTAAGGCTTCTTTTTTTGCTGTTACTTCACTATTCCCCATCCCTACTCCCTCTAAAGTCTTAGAAAAACTTGAGACGGTAATAAGAACTCCTAAAAGTAATATTATTAATTTTTTCATGCCGTTTTCCTCCTAATCAAAACACTTGACACAGATTATACTGATTTCAAAATCTAAATTAACACAGATTTTTTTATTAAAATATTTTATCTGTGATATCTGTGTCAAAGTTTTCTTTTTTTCTTCGTATTAATTCGCGTAATTCGTGGTTCAGGTTTAATTACTAACTTTTAATTATTCATTGCTAGTTTTCTCTTCTGCACTAGCTCCGGGAAACTCTTTATCATTAGAGCTGCCAAAATAAGTATTTAACTCCTTCTCTAATTCAGCCTGTGAGGATTCAGCTTTTATTTTTAATCTTAAATTTTCGTCGGTATAATTATTCGGATTATTTATAGCCTTTGCTGCAGTCTCAATCAACCTTTCATTGTCTACAGTCATCAAAACAAATAATTCATCCTCAGGAGATATCCAAGTCTCTTTCAGAGATGCTCCCTTGAGGTCTACACTGACCAATTCTTTTGTTATATTTTCTGAAAGAGAATCCACACTGGTAGATTCACCTATTCCAATTCTGCTGGTATATGATTTAAACAATCCGTCAACTTTAGTTCTAATCTGCCCTCCCAGATCCAGCCTGGCACTGGCCATAGCTTCCTTTCTAGCAAAATCAAACCCAAGATCTGTCATCTTGGCTGATCCCACACCGGCAATTCCCTTATCATAAGTAGGCTGAATTACCCATTTAGGGTATTCCTTTATCTTTTCATAATTTACATTGCTGCCTAACTCAGGTTTTGTCTCCTTGGCAGTACAACCGCCAAATGCTGCTGCAGTTAAAACAGTTAAAATTAAAATAGATTTTTTTATATTCATAATGATGCCCTCCTAATATATATTATATTTAACTTATTATACATATATTTTAAAAAAAATCCTATTAAAATCAAAAAAAATTGTGTAATTCCAATTTAATTTGATATAATTTTATATAATAAACAAATTAGGAGGATATAGAAAAATGATAGGAATAATAGGTGCTATGCACGAGGAAATAGTAGAATTAAAAAATATGATCTCGAATTTAGAGGAAGAAAAGATACTGGACATTATCTTCTACAAGGGAACTTTGGAAGGAAAAGAGATCGTATTGGTAGAGGGAGGGATAGGTAAGGTAAATGCATCTGTGTGTACCACTCTATTAATCGACAGATTTAAAGTCGATCAACTGATCTTTACAGGGGTAGCAGGTGGAACCAATCCTGAAATAGAAGTAGGAGACATAGTTATCTCAAACGAACTTATAGAACACGACTTCGACTGTACAGCTTTTGGAATGAAACATGGAGAGATCCCTAGAATGGGTACTTCTATCTTTAAAGCAGATAAAAAATTAATTAAAATAGCCGAGGAAAGTGCTCTGGAATTATTTGATAAAAAAAATATCTATACAGGCAGAATCGTAAGTGGAGATGAATTTGTAGCTGAACCTAAAAAAATAGATTGGTTGAGAGAAACTTTCAACAGTGAGTGTACAGAGATGGAAGGTGCAGCAGTAGCTCATGTATGCTATCTATTTGAGACTCCATTTGTAATCATAAGGTCTATCTCGGATAAGGCAAATGACGATGCTAAAACAGATTTTTGTGAATTTGTAAAATTAGCAGCTAAGAACTCTAAAAACTTAATAGTAGAGATGATGAAGAGGGTTTAGAATAATTAAAAAAAGAAAAACTTAGTCACGAATAGCACGAATTTACACAAAATAACTTTTAAATTAGTGTTAATCTGTGTAATTCGTGACAAAAAAACTAAAAGGAAGTTTAATTATGAATATAGATAAAACTTTGGAGGAGCTGTATTCCCTTACCGGTATGGGGATAAAGTTGGGATTGGATAATATAAAAAACATTTTAAAATTAATGGGAGATCCTCAAGACAGCTATAAGATCCTGCACATTGCAGGAACCAACGGTAAGGGTTCTACAGCAAGTATTTTAGAAGCAGGCTTATTAGAAGCAGGATATAAGGTCGGAAAATATACCTCGCCTCACATTGAAAAATTCAATGAAAGGATTGTGGTAAATAGACAACAAATATCCGATGAAAAAATATACTCTTACTATAAAAAAATAAGAACGTTAATTGAAGTAAACAATCTGCACCCTACCTTCTTTGAGATAACTACCGCAATGATGTTTGATTACTTCAAAGATTGCGGCTGTGAATATGTAGTTTTAGAGACAGGATTAGGGGGACGATTTGATGCAACCAATGTCTGTCATCCTGAAGTTTCTATAATTACCAATATCTCCTTGGATCATATAAATATTTTAGGAGATAATCTGACTGATATAGCTCGTGAAAAATGCGGAATTATCAAAGGCAGCCCCGTGGTGATTGCTGATTCTAAACCAGAATTAACAGCCGCTGTGGAGGAAAAAACTAAAGACTATATAGATGTGATAAAAAAATATAGTGAGGTAAGGTTTGAGCTGACAGACGATTTTGGGACTAAAATTTATATAGATAATATGGAATTTAACCTGTCTCTTTATGGGGAGTATCAAATAAATAATTTTTTAGGAGCATATGAGACCTTGAAAAAAATAGATGTATCGGACAAAAATATACAGGATGCAGTATCAAAAGTTTACTGGCCGGGAAGGTTTGAGATTTACTCAAAAGAAAACCCGCTGATAATACTGGATGGAGCCCATAATGTAGATGCCGCATCTAAATTAAAGGAAAATATCTTATCTAAATACAGGAGTGAAGATATAGTTACCATAGTATCTATCCTGGAAGATAAGGATAGATATGGAATATTAGAGGAAATTTCAAAGTTTAGCAGTGAGATAATATTTACCTCATTAGAAGATTTCCATAGGGGAACTTCGGGGAGTGAATTACTGGATCTGGTATCTGCCTTTAAAGATCAAAGGGTAGAAGATGACCTGGTAAAAGCTTTTGACCTGGCTAAAAAAACAAAGAAAGTTGTAGTTGTCTGCGGGTCATTTTATCTGTTGTCCAAATTCAAAAAAAATGTTCAAATGAGGTAGAATTATGACGAAAACACAAGTTTTATTTTGGAGGATCATCTTAATTTTCATTATTGTTTTAGGAGGGTATTTCGCGACTAAAAACTTCTTTAAAAATAAAGTAAAGGGGAAAAGTGTCAAGGAAAAATTGATCCCTTCTCTAGAAAAAGAAAAAACAGTGATAGAGATCAAAAATGAAGCTGTCCACCATAATGGTGAGATAGAATTAAGCATCAGACCAAATGATTTCTACAAAGAAAAGAAAGATAAAAACTAATCACGAATGACACCAATAGACAATAGGGAGGACTTATGATTAAAAAATTTGTAAGGTTATCAAAACTGGTAAAAGCTTTTGATTTCACTGTAATCTATGGGGGGCTGGATAATTTAGAAAGAAAGATCTTACTCCCTACAGTACATAGAGTAGGTGCAGAATTAACCGGGTTTTTAATAGAGGGAGACGAACTCAACAAGCAGCTGCATATCTTGGGAACTGAGGAGATGAGGTATATCGACTCCCTCTCCTCTGAGGTTAGAAAAGACAGGTTAAAAAAATATTTTTCCTATAATTTTCCCTGTATCATCGTAGCCTGTGAGAAGGAGATCCATCCTGATTTTATAGAATATGCTATAAAACATAATAAACCGCTCCTGACTACTCAAAATAAAACTGCAGTTGTCATAAGGAAATTAAAATATTTCCTCCAAAGAAAATTAGCACCTGAGATAAGGTTGGAAGAGCACGTTTTAATCGAAATCCTGGGAATAGGAGTTTTGATAGGTGGTTATGAAGATGCAAGGATTGGGACTACCCTGGAATTGATCGAAAGGGGACATAAGTATATCACCGATGAAAATTTAATTATAAAAAAAATTGGAAGTGATATTCTGTTGGGGGAAAATGGCTTTGATAAGAGTAATGTGAAAACACATTTTTATCTGGGAACCGGCAGTGAAAATATAGACATCACCAATAATTATGGGATTATTGCAACTAGGAGAACTAAGGAGATAAACCTATATATTAATCTGGAAAAATGGGACAAGAGGAAATTTTATGACAGGTTGGGAATCGACAAGAAATTCGAGGATATCCTGGGAGTTAAGATACCTAAGCTGAGCCTTCCGGTACGAAAGGGCAGAAATTTAGCTGTAATAATCGAAACGGCAGCTATAAATGAAAGGCTGAAACAAATTGGAGTGAATTCTTCTGAATATTTTTTAGAAGAAACTGCAAAAATGATCGCTTTTAACAAACAAAATAAGAAAGGTGATGAGATGAAAAAAAATACTTTGACAGTAAAAAAAATAGTTGATGAATTTAATCTAAAGGTTATTACGGGGAAAGAGTTTTTAGAGACGACTTATATAACTAAAACAGCACTTCACAACCCTGCTTTGGCACTTTCTGGATTTTACGAAGTCTTTTATGAAACTGGATCTAAAAGTTTACAATTATTTTCCCAAGGGGAACTAAATTTTTTAAAGAGTCTGGATGAGGATGTTAAATATAGAAATTTAAACAATTTTTTTGACTTTGACTTCCCTGCTATGATCATAGCAGATGCAGATGAGATTGAACAATGTTTTATTGACCTGTCTAGGGAAAAAAACAAGATCATGCTGCTATCTGACCGGACTTCTACTCAGTTAACAGCAGATTTAAATCAATTTTTAGAAAAAAAGTTTGCTCCTAAAATCACCATGCATGGAGTATTTGTTGAGATGTTTGGATTCGGTGTGCTGCTCACAGGAAGAAGCGGGAT
>JAUXGP010000229.1 GCA_030621995.1 Psychrilyobacter sp. | reverse complement strand
TTATTGACAGTTTCAAATGTTGAAAAAATGATAAAAAAATACCCGGAAGATCTGCTTATCAAAGGGTTAAATTTTGCTACCCAAGAGATAAACTACGAGATAAAATCACTTTCCTATTTGGAAAAAACAATAGATACAGGGATAGAAAATAGTAGAAAGAAGATTATCGTAGGGGCATCCCTGGTGGGTGCCCAATCAACAACCTCATCTTCTGAGAAAAAAGAAAATGCAGGGGTAAACCCTGGTGGTCACCCTGAAGATCAAAAAAACGGTTTTAAGGCTGGTATTAACCCCGTAGACGAATTAAAAGGTGAGGTAGCTAAGTGGTGTATGAAAAACAAAAAATACCCCTTATTCGGCGAATTAGAGGACATTTCTTCTCTCAGAGAACTCGGTAAATTTTTAGAAAAATATAATATTGAAATATAAATATAAAAAAGCAGGTATAAGGATCTTCCTTGTTCCTGCTTTTTCTCTCCAGTGTATTACACCAAATCCCTTTAAAATTAACCTTAAATTACTAGTGTATTATACTTATAATCTATTTATTCTCACCATAGTTTTTCCCTTTTAATTTTGAAGGCGATATAGCTTTTACAATAGTTATCCTACTAAGAGCGATATACAAGTTAAGTTCCGCAACGTAGTGAGGACTGTAGCTACAAAGCTCGTAATTATCTTATCCCTGCTATAAAGCTATTTTCAAAATTTCTGCTTTTCTTTCCTCTATTTCTTTTTCAGATAAAAAGAAATAGAGCCAGTTAAGGATGGAATCCTTAGACCTTCTTTTCTCTTCAATGTATTACACTTAATCCCTTTAAAACTAAGCTTGGATGATTGGTGTATTACACATATAACCTGCTTACTCCTCTTCTGAATCCTCCAATAGTGCCACATCTTTTAAAATCTCTTTTTCCAATACTTCTTCACTTGGAAGAAGTAATTTATATTTTGAAGCAAATATTTGCTTACCTTCAGATAAGATTGAATATTTGGCCACAGCTTCGTTTTTATCACTGCATAAAATAAGCCCGATAGTAGGATTATCTCCTTCCCCTCTCATCTTATCTTCAAATATTCTTACATACATATCCATCTGTCCGACATCCTGATGGGTTAATTTTCCCCTTTTAAGATCTATCAGTACAAAACACTTTAAAATATAGTTATAAAAAACCAGGTCGATATAAAAATGCTCCCCATCCAGATCAAAGTGTTTCTGCCTTGCTACAAATGAAAATCCGCTTCCAAGTTCCAATAAAAATTCTTGGAGCTGCTCTATCAGTCCGCTTTCCAATTCATGCTCGGTAAAAGCAGGCCTGTTTTTTAGGTTCAAAAATTCAAGGACATAGGGGTCCTTTAAAACGTCCTGTGGAGCAAGAGATTTAACTCTATCATTGGCTTCCTCGATTACAGGGACTTTATTCTGGCTAGACAATAGTCTTTCATAGTAAAAACTGTTGATTTGTCTTTCCAGGGCTCTTGTAGACCAGTTTTCTTTGACTGCTTCCTTTGTATACCAAGCTCTGGCAGTTTCATCTTTAACCTTTAAAAGATGCCTGTAATGAGTCCAGCTCAATTCGGTACTCACTGAGTCCCGTTTTTTAAAAAGCGAATAAAATTGTTTCATTTTTCTTAAATTTCTTTCATCGAAACCTTTTCCAAATTCACCGGCTAATTGATTGGATAATTTTTTTAATATACCTTTCCCGTAATCAGCTCTGTTTTTTCCCTGGAGTTCATCTTCTACGATTATTTTTCCTATATTCCAATAGGCAGTAACCATGGCACTGTTTACAGTTTTTCTTACATCATTTTGGGTCTTTTTAATGATATCTGATATATTTTTATATAATAAATTATTTGTTATATTAGTTTTCATATTCTACTCCTTTTCTCCTCAATGTATTATACCTAATCCTTTTAAAATTAACCTTAGATGATTGGTGTATTACACATATAATTCTTTTATTCTCCACATAGATTACTTCAATTTTTCTATTTTATTTTGAAGTTTATAGTCGTTGATCTTCGACAGTAATGTTCCTACAATGACGATCGTGACTTACTCCACAAAGACAATTATAAACTTCTTGATTTTCTTTCCCCCTTATCTTGTATCAAGACAAGAAAGGGGCCGTATCAAGGGCGGAACCCTTGGAATTTTCATTGATCTTTTATGAACCTAGTTTAAGGATGGAATCCTTATCTCAAAGTTCTTGATTTACATAGTAAATCTTAGATACTTTGGTGATGCCCCTTGCGGGTAGGATTTCTCCTCAATGTATTACACCTAATCCCTTTAAAATTAAACTTAGATGATTAGTGTATTATACATATAATCTACTTTTTCTCACCATATTTTTCCACAAATTCACTGACAGCTGCATTGATTAAATTTGTTTTTGTATAATTAGGGTGTTCATCAGCTAAAGCATCAAATTTCTTTAAAAGAGTTTCAGAGATTCTCATAGATTTGATCTTTGTGTCCTTTAATTTTAAAACTTCCCCGGGAATATGTAAAATATCATGGGAATCCATTATATTTCCTTCTGATTTAGCCTGTAATAGTTTCATCAGATCTTCACTATGAATCAATAGATCATTTAATGCAGAAAGCTTCTCAGGTGAATTAACCACCTTAAAAACAGGGTGAGCCGGAAGAGCAATCTCGTGCTTTTCTTTTTCATTTTTTACTTTCACGGCTTTTCTATTTTTAGCTTCAGATAAAATCTTATAAGTTTTTTTATCCAATTCATCCTTAATTTTATCCAGCCATTCGTCATAATATTTAGCGGTACCTTTAAATTTTGTTTTAACTATATCTTTAAATTCTACTCCAGACTTTATTTGTTCCACAATATCATCTATTTTTTTCTTAGTTTGCCAGTTCATATTCTTACCTCCTGCAATTTTTTAAAATAAAATTTCTCCTCAATGTATTACACCTAATTCCTTTAAAATCAACTTTAGACTATCAGTGTATTACACTTATAATCCTATTTTTCTCTTCATAATTTTTTTTGTTTTTGAAGTTTATAATCGTCTAGCTTCGGCAGTAATGTTCCTACAATGACGATTGTGACTTACTCCACCAAGACAAGATTATTTTAGCTTGGGTTTCTCTTACGAAGAGAAACCATAAAAAGGAAGAGTAAGAAACTTCTTGAACTTTCTTAACTCTTTTATGAACCCAGTTAAGGATGGAATCCTTATAATATTTAGGGTTACACCTATAATATAATGGTATTATACCCTTTAAAATCAGCCTTAAAACTATAATACAACACCATTATAGTAGTATTATATCACCGCATAATTTTTTTCTACATTTAGATAATAACATATTCTTTATAAAATTTCATTTAAATTAATATTACAC
>JAUXGP010000184.1 GCA_030621995.1 Psychrilyobacter sp. | reverse complement strand
TTTAGTCGTGTAGTGGGGTATCTTCGGTCAGTAAGTGATTATAATATTGGGAAACAGCAAGAATTTAAAAATAGAAAAACTTTTAAAATTTGTAAAAAAAAATAAATTAGAAGTTGTTCCTGAAAATATCGATGCTACTCTTAGAAGTTATCAAAAAGAAGGATATGACTGGATGAAAAAATTACACGACAGTGGATTAGGAGGAATCTTAGCTGATGATATGGGATTAGGAAAGACTTTGCAGGCAATATCGTTACTAACAGCTGTTCATAGTGAAAAAAATGGTAAAAGTATTGTTATTGCTCCTACATCATTGACACACAACTGGCTAAAAGAGATAAAGAAGTTTTCTCCTAAATTAAATGCTACAATAGTGGAAGGTACGCCGAATGATAGAAAAGAAGTGTTAAGTAATTTTAAAAATGGAGTTATTTTAACTTCTTATGGTTCTTTTAAAAAAGATATAGAAGTTTATGAAAATATAGAATTTTTAGTGGCTGTACTAGATGAGGCTCAGCATATAAAAAATAGCGCAACTTTAATAAAAAAAGCTGTAAAAAAAATAAAAAGTTCTTCAAAATTTGCATTAACAGGAACACCTATTGAAAACTCTATATTTGAACTATGGTCGATATTTGATTTTGTAATCCCTACTTATCTAAACAATAAGGAAAAATTCAAAAGAAAATATGGTAAAAAAATAAGTCAAGATATGGATGATGATAGCTTAATAAATTTAAAAAGAATAATAAAACCATTTATATTAAGGAGAACAAAATCGGAAGTATTAAAAGAATTACCTAAAAAAATTGAAACAAATATGATTTTAGGTATGGATAAGATCCAAAAGAAATATTACCTTTCATACCTTTCACAGTTTAAAGGAGAGCTAGAGGAACATTTAGAGGGAGATGGATTTAATAAAAGCAGGATAAAAATTCTTGCACTTTTAACCAGATTACGTCAAATTTGTTGTACGCCGGAATTATTTATAGAAAATTATAAAGGAAGGAGTGCAAAAGTTGAAGCCTTGATAGAATTAGTAGAAGAATTAAAGTCTGGTGGGCATAGAGTTTTAGTGTTTTCACAATTTGTTAAAACTTTTGAGATAATAAAAAAGCAGCTGGATCCTAAAAAAATAACATATTTTCAAATAGATGGATCTACTAAAGCAAAAAAGAGATTAGAAATGTGTGATCATTTCAATGAAGGAGAAAAAGATATATTCTTAATATCTTTAAAAGCTGGAGGTTCAGGTCTAAACTTGACCGGAGCAGATGCAGTCATTCATTTTGATCCTTGGTGGAATCCTGCCGTAGAAGTTCAGGCAACAGATCGTGCCCACAGAATAGGGCAAGATAAAGTAGTGCAGGT
The DNA here is from genome assembly GCA_030621995.1 of Psychrilyobacter sp. GTDB lineage: Bacteria > Fusobacteriota > Fusobacteriia > Fusobacteriales > Fusobacteriaceae > Psychrilyobacter. The sequence goes on along the minus strand of JAUXGP010000184.1, from coordinate 2,797 downwards.
GATAAAACTTATAACGGAAGGAACTATTGAAGAGAAAATAATTAAAATCCAAGAAAGTAAGTCCAAACTTATTAATTCTATGATTGATGGTAATGGAAAAATAGAAAAATTAACAAAGAAGGATATACTTGGATTATTTGAGTAAGGTATTAGAAAATTTAAAAATCAGGAGGGGAAAGATGGGGAGAAGTTTGACAACAGTGATACTTGCAGTTTTAATGAGTGTTTTTGCCATGGCAGTTAATATAGCAGGAGTAGAAGTGAAAGAAAATACTGTAATTGCAGAGAAAAAAATGATATTGAATGGTGCCGGGATTAGAAATAAATTCTTTTTTAAGCTCTATGTGGGGTCATTATATCTACCGGAAAAAACAATGGATGCCAAAGCTATTGTAAAAGGAAATGAAAATATGACTATTGAATTAAATATTGTATCTAAATTAATTACCAGTGGGAAGTTGAAGGAAGCATTGGATGAGGGGTTTGCCACTGTAGAATCTGAAAAAATGGAGCTGATAAAAAATAAGGTAGAAACTTTTATCCGGGTATTTGAAGAAAAAATAGTAAAGGGGGATATATTTACCTTCAATTATGCTGACGGCGGGGTAGAAACATATAAAAACAGAAGATATTTGATAACTATAGAGGGGCAGGATTTCAAAGAGGCATTATTTGGTATTTGGCTGGGAGAGAGAGCCATAGATGAACAATTAAAGAAAAATATGCTGGGGATATAGGAGGAGTATAATGGAGATCATTAATTTTGGAATAATCGGGACTGGCAGGATAGCTCAGCAATTTATGGATGAAGCTGAAAAAAACAACAAGATTAATATAGCCGGTATATGTGCCAGGAATTTTGAAAAGACAAAGAACACAGCTGAAGAATATAAGGTAGACAGAGCATACGAAAGTGCTGAGGAGATGCTGAGAGATAAATCGATAGATGCAGTCTATATAGCAACTATGCATCCGACACATTTTGCCTATACCGTGAAAGCTCTAAATGCAGGGAAGCATGTGTTGTGTGAAAAACCGGCAGTATTAAAAAAAGAGGAGCTGGAAAAGGTAGTTAAATTGGCCAGAGAGAAGAAACTCCTGTTTATGGAAGCTATGGTAGTGGGATTTAATCCCCTCTACAGACAGATGAAAGAGTTGATAGAAAACGGTGAAATAGGAGAGATAGTCCATATAGAATCTAGTTTTGGGAGCAAAAGTACTAAGGTTCATAAACACAACCCTAAACAAGCTGGAGGAGCTCTCTATGATATAGGGATCTATAATATATTTTTATTGACTGACCTGTTGGGAGTGCCCGATGAGATAAATGTAAGTGCAAGGAAAAATGACTGGGGGGTAGAGGGAAGTGTGACAGGACTCTTTGGATATGAGGGGGGAGCTACCGGCAGTTTCTATGCTACTATGGATTCTATCTCTGGGAACAGTGCTAAGATAATAGGGACAGAGGGGATGATAGAGATTCCTGACAGCTGGACTGTAGCTAAAAAGTTTATTTTAAAGAAATTAGGAGAAGAGCAAATTTTTGAAATAGATGAAGATGTATGGCTGGGGTATGAGGTGGATTCATTTGTGGAAACTATACTAAGTAAGAAAAATGAAAATGAAATTATGACCCATGAAAAATCCATGAAACTCCATGAAACCATAGATATGGTCAAGGAGAAATTAAGGTTTAAATATGAAGAGTTGGAAGTAGAAGTGAATTAGACTAACTATATGAAGTCAAGTAAAAATAGTTAATATTTTTTAGAGTTAAGTTTCTAAAAAATTGCATCACAAAAAAAGTAGATCAATTTTGTTTTTTTAAAAATTAACTACAGATAAATGTTTTTTCTGTTTTTAACAAATGAAATATAACTCTTAATAATTTTTTAGCTGTATGACACGTAGCTACTAAATGGTGTTTTCCCTGCGACTTTTTTAAAGATAGATATTCTTTGAAAACGGGGACTCTCATACTTACTGTTCTAGCTGCTTGTAATAGTGCCCAACGTAGGTATTTAGATCCTCTTTTAACCATTCTAGCCATAGTTGCAGTATAGTTTCCTGATTGATGAGTTGAAGGTTCTAATCCTGCGAAAGCTAATAATTTTCCAGAGTTTGAAAAGTTTTTAACATTTCCTATTTCGGATAAAATAATACTGGCTAGAACATAGGATATTCCTGGAATTGTTAATAGTGGTGTTTTAGTTGCTATTACTACTTCTTTGATCTTTTTATCTAAAAGATCTATTTCATGTTGGGTATTTTGAATTAGTCTTATGGTTTGTTGTAATTCAAAACCGATTGACCACTCGCTTGTCCCAATGGAATTAGTCGCAAGAACTTTAATTTCTTTAGCTTTTTCTTTAGTATAATGTCCTTTAGAATTTTTAGACAAGATGTTTGTTAATTTTGTCAAATGAGCTTTTGAAATATCTTCTACTGTAGGAAACTTTAATAATAAAGCATAGGAAGACTTTTGATGTATTGACCAAACTACACTGCTTAGTTCTGGAAAAGCGATGTCTAATATTCTTGTTACAGATATTTTTAACTTCCCGCGATGACCTACCAATCTATATCTATGCCTTGCTAGTGGTTTTAATTCATTTATGTGGTAATCTATTGGTAGGTAGGAATTAGAATCATCGCTGAGAAGCATTTGAGCTATAATTTGTGCATCAATTTTATCTGTTTTAGTCTTTCGAAGTGTCATAGCTTTACGATAAAGATTTACGGCAAGTGGGTTAAATATTTTTAACTCCAGACTGTTTTTACGAATAAAATTGATAAT
>JAUXGP010000190.1 GCA_030621995.1 Psychrilyobacter sp. | reverse complement strand
TGGCTACTCCCCATGCATTTGGCAGCATCGGTGCCACCAGCATTAATCCTAATACCATTCCTACAACCGGAGTTCCTCCAAATCTTTTAAAAGCTGACCAAACAACTAAAGCAGGTAAAAATATAAATACTGTATCCGTTACCACCTGTGTCATAGTCATTAATTCAGGAGACAGCTCGACTCCTAACTGCATCACAAACCCTCTTAACCCCATACATAATCCTGTAGCTACTAATACAGGTATCAACGGAATAAATACATCTGCAAGGGCTCTAAGACCTTTTTGAAATGGGTTCAAATTAGAATATGCTGCTTCTTTTATATTCCCTTTTGCTATTTCTTTCCCGCTATTTATTTCATCAAACACTTTATTTACGATTCCCGTTCCCAATATTATTTGATGCTGCCCAGATTGATAAAAATACCCTCCTACTTTTTGAGTTTTCTTTATCGTCTCTACATCTACTAAACTATCATCTTTCACTACTGCTCTCAACCTTGTTGCACAGTGCTCTAATGCTTTTATATTCTTTTCCCCGCCTAAAGCTTCTAATAATTCCCCAGCAATTTTTTCACTATTAATATTTTTCGCCATTTTTCTCCCCCTTATATAAGTTTATGAAAAGCTTTTCATACTGTATATGACATAATATATAACTTTTTTTATTTTGTCAACCTTTTTTTGTTGTGATTTCATGATTTCAAATAAGAAAACCGAAAGTTTTGACCTAAAACAGTGTAATATCACAATGGCTTTAAATGTAAAAACAAAAAAAGATGATCTCTGTAAAATACAAAAATCATCTTTTTTTCTTAAAAATATATCTTATAGAAAAGTTTTTAAAATTTCTAATCTTCCCTCTATCACTGCCTCTAATTTTGGAGGGATATACCAGGTATCTCCTTTTTTTATGGGATAGTCCACCCCATCACAGGTTAATTTCCCCTCTCCTTCCAAGATAGAATAAATCATAAATGAATTCTGGTCTACATCTTCAAACTTTTCCTCTAACAGAAGTTTATCTATATTAAAATATTTATCCCTCGCAATCTCCTGCTTCGATCCTCCGTCTATCTCTATACTCTTTCTCGTTTCATTGGTGGAAATCTGAGGAGCATTTTCATAGTCTATCACTTCCATGGCTTTATCCAGATGAAGGTCACGAAGTTTCCCGTCAACCAATCTGTCAAAATCATAGATTCTGTAGGTCATATCTGAATTTTGCTGTACCTCACATATCACTATACTTCCCTCCAGACTGGCATGGATAAGCCCTGGAGTCACGTTTATAAAATCTCCTTTCTTTACCGAGATAACATTAAATAGATTCTCAAAATCTTTATTCTTTGTTTTCCCGGCAAAAATTTCCGGAGTTATCCCGTTTTTTAATCCCATGATTAATTTGGCATCCTCACTGGCTTCCAAAATATACCAAGATTCAGATTTCCCAAATTCTCCCTCTACTCTCAGGGCATATTCATCACTGGGATGCACCTGAACAGATAGTCGGTCATTGATATCCAGATATTTTATTAATAAAGGGAATTTTTCTCCATATTTAGAATAAATCCCTTCTCCCACAAAATCTCCCTTATACTCTAAAAACAATTCCTCCAGGGTCTTCCCCTTGAGTCTGCCATTTTCGACTATACTCATTCCATTTTTATGGGAACTAACCTCCCAAGATTCACCGTACAGCTTCTCTGTTGGCAGGGTCATATTTAGTTTTTCACTAAAACTCCTCCCGCCCCATATTTTTTCCTTGAATACTTTTTTAAATTTCAACGGATATAATTTTTTCATAACAACTCCCCTTTAGCTTTTTTATACTTTATATTTTATCAAAACTACATTAAAAATTCCAATATTAAACGAATAAAAATAAATCATTATTTTTACTTTTGATAATATTTTTATCAACTATTGAATTTTTTCTAATCCCAATGCCAGTGCACCGCAGATTCCTGCATTATCTCCTAATTTGGGTGGAACTATATATTGATCTATATCTTCTAAAATATTTTTATGGGATACATAGCCATTCAATAATTTCATCACTTTTTCTCTTATTAGCGGGAAAAGTTGTTTTTGTTTCATAACTCCTCCTCCCAATATAATTTTCTTAGGAGAAACTATCAGAATATAATTGACCAACCCTTGAGCCAGATAATATGCTTCCAAATCCCATGCCCTATGATCTTCTGGCAACTCATATGCCTTTGCTCCCCACCTTTCTTCAATGGCTGGTCCTGAAGCCATCCCTTCCAGACAGTCTCCATGATAGGGACATTTACCTTTATATTTATCCCCTAAAGCTCTTCTCACTAATATATGACCAGTCTCCGGATGGGTCATTCCGTGAACTAACTTTCCACCGCTATAGACTCCTCCTCCTATCCCAGTACCTACAGTAAGATAGATCACCGAGTCAAGTTCTACAGCACTTCCCCAGGTTGCTTCCCCTAGAGCAGCACCGTTAACGTCGGTATCCAAATTTATAGGAAAATCAAAATGTTCTTTCAGCTCCTCTAAAATATTATAGTTACTCCAGTGAGGTTTAGGAGTTGAAGTGATGCATCCATATGTTTTTGAGTTTTTATCTAAATCTATAGGTCCGAAAGATCCCACTCCCATTGCTTCTATTTTTTTATCACAAAAAAAATCAATAACTTTCCCCATAGTTTCTTTTGGAGTTGTCGTAGGAAATGAAATTCTTTCCAGTATCTCACCATCTTTTGTCCCTATAGCACATACAAACTTAGTTCCTCCTGCTTCTATTGCTCCTAATAACATATTTCCTCCCATAATTATATATTTTTTTACACCGCCAGTACCCTTTGATTTTTACAAATAAAATATCAAATTCAAAACATTTGACACGGATTAATAGGATTTTTTAAATTTAATTAACCCAAATTATTTTATTGAAATATTTTATCTGTATCTGTGTAAATGTTTTTTTATCTGTGATATCTGTGTCAAAAGATGATTTTGTCTACGCAAATTTGCATAATTAATATATATAAATCATATTATATTTTTTTTATGTTTTATAAATTTTGAACTTTTCTTTTCCTAAAATAAATAAATTTCTAATCAATTAAATATTTTTTTCATTCCCTCTGCCTCTATCTTTTCCAGATACTCAAATTTTCTTTTCTCAAAAAAATCAGGATATTTTTCCCTTTTCATAAACCAAATAGTATCAATCAACACCTGCAGTTTAAAAACTTTAAAAAAGTTAATTTTTTCATCTTCCGATAATTTCCTTATTTTATCATATCCCGCTATTAAATCTCTGGCAAGATCAAAATCTAACTCTTTTTCTGTCCTCCAAGACCAATAATCTATAAAATTAACCAAATCATATATAAGATAGGTATAATTTGCATCATCAAAATCTAAAATCGCCTCTAATTTATCCTTCTTAAAAAGAAAATTTGTATGATGAAAATCACAATGGCAAATTCCTTTGGATATATTTTCAGAAATATCTATTTTTTTTAATTCTGACTTTATCCATTCTAATTTTTTCTTAGAATTTTCTGTTCCTATTAAATCAGCCTCTAGGCTGGCTCTTTTATCACAAAATTCTACAGAATAGTTGTTCCTTTTCCCGCTAAATAAAACCTTATTTTCTGTTATTAGGTGTAATTTTGCTATCTCTTTTATCATCTCTTTTTTATGAATTTTTTCTAAATTTTCAATATGTTTCCCCTCTATATAATTAAAAAGTACATAGGGATTTTCCTCAAATACTCCTGCATATTCCCTGGTTTTATTTGGTATTGGACAGGGAGAAATAAAATCATTTTCATGAAGATAGTTTAAATACTCAACTTCTAAACTTACCTCTTCATAATTTCTATTCCGATAATATTTAAGGGCATATTTCCCCTCACTTGTTTCTATACATATATTTATCTGAACCGACCCTTCAGTAAAAAAACTATGTTTTTTATATTCTCCTATATCATACTTAGATACGATTTCTTTTATATCTTCTATAG
>JAUXGP010000267.1 GCA_030621995.1 Psychrilyobacter sp. | reverse complement strand
GTCAGTGTAGAAACACTACTGCTGAAGTTTGACGACTATAAACTTCACATAGAAACACAAATAAAACTGAGCTTTGTCCGACTCTATAGCTAGAGGCGGAAACAGGTGGAGTATGATAGAAGGTCCCAAAAATATTTTATTAATTAAGGATGTCTGTGGTAAAAATTATTTTCACCACAGTTTTAAAGAGAGGATATTGACAGAATATGGAAATTTTAGTATACTGAAATGTACTGAAAATGACAGGAATAAAAATACTAAAAAATAAGTAAAAAAAACATATATATAACATAGAAGTATTAAAGTATTGTTGATAAAAATGGAGGCAAGATGTCAAATATAAAAAATGATAACAATGTAGGAGAGATGTGGAAACACTTTTTTAACTACGAAAGAAAACATTATAATCCATATATGGTAAAGTTAGCAGAACATCCAAATCATATCATGTATGATAAGGAAGTTATGGACTCTTATAAGGGTAAGTGGAATGATTTTTTCAAAAATGAACATCCAATTTACCTGGAGATTGGTTCTGGTAGCGGGATGTTTGCCAATGACATGTGTGTAAGATACCCTGAGAGAAACCATATGGCTTTGGAGATAAGATTTAAAAGACTGGTTCTTTCAGCTAGAAGATCTGAAAAATTAGGATTAGATAACTTATTGTTTATAAAAAGACGTGGAGAAGAGATCACTAACTTTATAGGTCATGAGGAGATGGCAGGGCTGTATATCAACTTTCCAGATCCATGGGAAGGGAAGGAAAAAAACAGGATCCTTCAGCCAAAGTTATTTGCATTGTTAGATGAGATCTTGGCGAAAGATGGAAGGTTATTTTTTAAAACGGATCATGATAAATACTATGCAGATGTACTAGAATTTATGCCGGAAGTAGAGGGGTATGAAGTGGTATACCATACAGTTGATCTGCACAACAGTCCACTTGCTGAGGAAAATATCATGACTGAATTTGAAAGTCTATTCACATATAAACATCAAAAAAATATCAATTATATAGAAATAAAGAAGAAATAACTCTTTCCTAACCCTCTCCTCTTAGTTTCTCCCTCACATTTAAAATTAAAGTTTAGTTACATTTAATTTTAATATTCGTGAATCGGGCGAAACAAAGTAAATTATAAGTCTTTCTCCCTGCGAGGGAGAGAGTGCCGATAGGCGTGAGAGGGTTAGGAAGAGTCTATAATAAATCAAAAAAATACGAGATGAAGAGGTGGATCATGGCAAGTTATGTAGTAGTAGGAACGCAATGGGGAGACGAAGGTAAGGGAAAAATTATCGACGTATTAGCACATAAGGCAGATTACGTAGTTAGATTCCAAGGTGGAAACAATGCAGGACATACAGTAGTAGTAAATGGAGAGAAATTTATCCTTCACTTATTACCTTCAGGGATGTTACACGGAAATGGTAAATGTGTAATCGGGCCGGGAGTAGTAGTGGATCCAAAGGTATTATTACACGAGTTATCAACTTTAGAGGGAAAAGGAGCTAAGGTAGATCACTTATTTATCTCTGACAGAGCTCATCTTATCATGCCTTACCATATCCAGTTAGATATCGTAAAGGAAGAAGCTAGAGGAGCCAATAAAATTGGTACAACAAAAAGAGGAATAGGACCTTGTTATTCTGATAAGATAGCTAGATGTGGAATAAGAGCAGTAGATCTTTTAGACATGGAAGCATTTGGAAGAAAATTAAAGATAAACTTAGATGAAAAGAATGAATTATTTACAAAAATTTATAATACTGAAGCTATGAGTTATGATGCAATCATGGCAGATTTTACAGAATATGCTGAAAAATTAAAGCATAGAATAGCTGACTTTGTTCCTGAGATCAACGAAGCATTGGATAACGATAAGGTAGTAATGTTTGAAGGAGCTCAGGCTATGATGCTGGACATCAACTATGGAACTTATCCATATGTGACTTCTAGTTCACCAACTGCTGGTGGAGTTACTACAGGTGTAGGTGTAGCACCTTCTAAGATCGACAGAGTGATCGGTGTTATGAAAGCATATACTACCAGAGTAGGAGAAGGTCCTTTCGTTACTGAATTAAATGATGAAACAGGAGAAAAATTAAGATCAGTTGGAAGCGAATTTGGTGCAACTACTGGCAGACCAAGAAGATGCGGATGGTTAGATGGTGTAGTAGGTAAATACGCAGTAATGATAAATGGTCTTACAGATGTAGTAGTAACAAAGATCGACGTATTAAGTGGAATGGACGAATTAAAGATATGTGTAGGGTATGAGATAGATGGGAAGGTATGGACTACTATACCATCAGCTATCGAGATGACTGAAAGAGCAACTCCGGTATATGAAACATTACCAGGATGGTCTGAAGATATTACAGGAATCAGAGAATATGATGAACTGCCTGAAAACTGTAAAAAATATATAGCTAGAATGGAAGAGATAATCGGATGTGAGATTACTATGATCTCAGTAGGTCCGGATAGAACTCAAAATATATTCAGAAAAGAATTTTAATCTTAGGAGGCAGCGAAAGCTGCCTCTTTTTTTTTATTTAAAAAAATCCAATCCCATAGTATTAAAAAAAAATTATTATTGTGATATAATAGTTGTTAGGATATACACTAGTTAAAAATTTTAAAAAGAAAAAATTAGGGAGGAAAGACAGTGAAAAGAAGAAAAGAAGAGGAATTTTTTGATGAAATAGATGGAGATGAAGATGAGATAGAACTTATGGATCTGGTATTTATCTTAATTAGAAGATGGAAGCTTATTGCGATGACTGCTGTACCTGTGATGATATTAGGACTGGCCTTTGCCATGACCAGACCGGATATATACAGATCAGAAGTTACCCTTATGGTATCCAGTGGGCAGATCTATTCAGTAAACAATCTCGATAATGCAGAGATATCCAGAAATCAAAAATTGGTTTCATCTTATACAGAGAT
>JAUXGP010000032.1 GCA_030621995.1 Psychrilyobacter sp. | reverse complement strand
TATTAATCCCTCTTCCTTCTTATGTTTTCTCCCTTGACATCGTAAAATTTACTTTTACTAAAAGTAAATTTTTCGTACTCGTCAATCGGAGAAACCAAGGTAAAAAAGAAGTTCTTTCTCCCTTTGAGGGAGAGAGGGCCGATAGGTGAGAGAGGGTAATTTGGAGGTAAAATAATATGCAGGAATCAAAATTACACTTAGATTGGGATGTAGTAGCAGATGCTAGAAACTCAGCTAAAAATATCGCCATAGATGTACAAACTTTTATAGATGACCACTCTACAGTATCGGTAGAAAGAACGATTTGTCGTTTACTCGGTATAGACGGGATCGATAAATTTGAAGTCCCGCTGCCAAATATCGTAGTAGAACATATTGAAAAAGAAGGGAACCTCAGCCTAGGAGTTTCCCACTATATTGGAAATGCCATGGTAGAAACAGGGCTTTCTCCTCAAGAGATTGCAGAGAAGGTATCAGCTGGAGAATTGAACCTAGGTAAGATATCTACCCATGATGCATTTGAGATAAAGTTAGCCATAGATAAGATTGCCCGTGAAAATACAGATAAGATTGCAAACAACAGAAAGGATAGAGAGTCTTATTTAGAAAGATTTGGAGATAAAACAGGGCCACTTCTATATCTTATTGTAGCCACTGGAAATATCTATGAAGATGTAACTCAAGCTGTAGCAGCGGCTAAACAAGGGGCAGATATCATTGCCGTTATCAGGAGTACAGGGCAAAGTTTACTGGACTACGTGCCTTTTGGAGCTAGTACAGAGGGATTTGGTGGAACATTAGCTACCCAGGAAAACTTTAGAATCATGAGAAAAGCTCTGGATGAAGTAGGAGAGGAGTTGGGAAGGTATATCAGACTTTGCAACTATTGCTCTGGGCTATGTATGCCTGAGATCGCTGCCATGGGAGCATTTGAAAGGCTGGATGTAATGTTAAATGACGCTCTTTATGGAATATTATTCAGGGATATCAATATGAAGAGAACATTTGTAGACCAGTATTTTTCTAGAATTATCAATGGATTTGCAGGGGTAATCATAAATACCGGAGAGGATAACTACCTTACTACAGCAGATGCCATAGAGGAAGCTCATACAGTATTAGCTTCTCAATTTATAAATGAACAATTTGCACTCCTTGCCAACTTACCTGAGGAGCAGCAGGGGTTAGGACATGCATTTGAGATCCATCCAGACACAGAAAATGGATTCTTGCTGGAGCTGTCTCAGGCTCAAATGGCCAGGGAAATATTTCCAAAGGCACCATTAAAATATATGCCTCCTACAAAATTTATGACCGGCGATATCTTCAAGGGGCATGTACAGGATGCACTATTTAATATGGTAACTATTATGACAGGACAAAGACTTCATCTGATGGGAATGATGACCGAGGCTATCCATACTCCGTTTATGTCTGACAGAGCATTAGCCATCGACAATGCTAAATATATCTTCAACAATATGAAAGATTTCGGTTCTGAAATAACATTTAAAAAAGATGGAATGATTGTAAATCGTGCCAAGGAAGTGCTTGAAAAAGGCAGGGATTTGATCAAAGAGATTGAAACAACAGGAATGTTTGATACCCTGCAAAAAGGTAAATTTGCAGGTATAAAGAGACCTGTTGATGGCGGAAAAGGATTAAATGGAGTATTTGTAAAGGACACTACATACTTTAATCCATTTATACCACTGATGACTGGAGGTGAGAAATAATGAGCGGAGGATTATATTCAACTGAAGATAAAAATTTTGATACTGCATTGGATCTAAAAAAATTAAAACCTTACGGGGATACAATGAATGATGGAAAGGTACAGATCAGTCTGACACTGCCTGTTCCTGCTGATGAAAAGGGTGCTGAAGCAGCCAAGGAATTAGCCAAAAAAATGGGAATATCTGAACCAGCTGTTTCTCATTACGGGTCTTTAGACACTCACTTCTCATTTTATGTAGTTTACGGGTCATTGAACCACACTGTAGACTATGATGAAATCCATGTAGAAACAGTAGATGTAGAAACTATGGATATGCACGGGGTGGAGAATTTTATTAAGGAAAATATTAAAAGAGATGTAGTCATTGTAGGAGCCAGTACAGGAACGGACGCTCATACAGTGGGAATAGATGCTGTTATGAATATGAAAGGATATGCCGGGCACTATGGTCTGGAAAGATATAAGGGGATCGAAGCTTATAACTTGGGATCCCAGGTAGAAAATGAGGAGTTTATCAAAAAAGCTATTGAATTAAAAGCAGATGCACTACTGGTTTCCCAAACAGTCACTCAAAAAAATATCCATATTCAAAACCTGACTCATCTGGTGGAATTGATGGAAGCTGAGGGAATCAGAGATAAGGTGGTACTTATCGCCGGAGGTCCCAGAATCTCCCATGAACTGGCTAAGGAATTAGGTTATGATGCCGGATTCGGACCTGGAAAATATGCAGATGATGTAGCAACCTTTATTGTAGAAGAGATGGTAAAAAGAGAGATGGTGTAATATGTCTAAAAAAATTATTGATGTTGCAGATGCAGTATCTAAAATAGAAGATGGTATGACCATCATGGTTGGAGGTTTTTTAGGTACTGGAACACCTCATACTATCATAGATGCCATTATAAAAAAAGGTGTAAAAAATCTGACTATTATATCTAACGATACAGGAATAAAAGATAGTGGTGTAGGGAGATTTATCTATAACAATATGGTTAAAAAAGTGATCACATCACATATCGGCACCAACCCGGAAACCGGCAGACAAATGCATGAAAAAGAGATCGAGGTAGAATTAGTTCCTCAGGGTACCTTGGTAGAGAGAATCAGGTCTGGAGGAGCTGGTTTAGGCGGCGTTCTTACTCCTACTGGTCTAGGTACTATTGTGGAAGAAGGAAAACAAATAATAGAAGTAGATGGAAAGAAATTCCTTTTGGAAAAACCTCTTAGAGCAGATATTGCTATTATCTTGGGACACACTGTGGATACCAAGGGAAATATAATCTACGCCAATACTGCCAGAAACTTTAACCCTATCATGGCTACAGCTGCTGATACAGTTATAGTGGAAGCTGAAAATATAGTAGAAGTGGGCAGTATCAACCCCAATGAAGTTGTTACTCCTAGAATTTTTGTAGATCATATAGTAGGAAGTGGTTGTAATGGATAAAAAATTAATCAGAGAGATCATTGCAAAAAGAGTTGCTCAAGAATTAAATGATGGTGATGTAGTTAACCTGGGTATTGGTCTTCCTACTGCTGTTGCGAACTATGTTCCCAGTGATATGGATGTTATCTTCCAATCGGAAAATGGTCTTATCGGAGTGGGTCCTGCTCCTAAAGATGGAGAAGAGATCAAAGATCTTGTCAATGCAGGCGGAATGCCTATCACCACATTAGATGGAGCAGTGTTCTTTGATTCTGCCATGTCTTTTTCCGTAATCCGTGGAGGTCATGTAGACATGACTGTTTTAGGAGCATTACAGGTAGATGAAAAAGGAAACCTTGCCAACTGGATAATTCCCGGAAAGATGGTGCCTGGAATGGGTGGAGCTATGGATCTCGTTGTAGGAGCTAAAAAAGTAATAGTTTCAATGGAACATACTGCAAAGGGTAAGCCAAAAATCTTACCACTCTGCACCCTGCCGTTAACTGCTGCTAGTCAGGTAAACTTAATTATCACAGAGATGGCAGTAATTGAAGTAACTCCCGACGGATTGTTGTTAAAGGAGATCGGGCCACATAATACTGTAGAGGATGTAATAACTAATACACCGGCAAAATTGATCTTGGCAGATGACATTAAAGTGATGGAGGTTTAATTATGATTAAAAGTTTAAAATTAGGAGATTCTTATAGTTTTAATAAAACTGTAGAAGCTGTGGATGTAGAAAAATTTGCAGAGGTGAGTACAGATCATAATCCCGTTCATTTAGATGAGGAATATGCCAAAACTACCATGTTTAAAAAAAGGATAGCCCATGGGATGTTAGGAGTATCTTATATCTCATCTATTCTGGGGACAAAATTTCCAGGTGAGGGAACTATATATTTAGGACAGACAGTTAAATTTTTAGCTCCGGTTTATTTAGGAGATACTTTAGAAGTTAAGGCTGAAATTATAGACCTTAAAGAGGGAAGAAATGATCGTGCAACTCTTAGAACTACTTGTACAAATCAAGATGGCAAGATGGTAATCGATGGAGAAGCTAGTGTAATGCTTCCAAAGGTATAAAACATAAAAAAATCGAGGATTGATTTCCTCGATTTTTTATTTATTTAATTTTTTAACTAATTATCTTATTGGTGCCACCTGCCGGAGTCGAACCGGCTACCTCTACCTTACCATGGTACTGCTCTACCTAGTGAGCTAAGGCGGCAAAATGCTACCTTTAGGCAGCAATTTATTTAAAATACTTCATTGGATTCACAGGAGTCCCATATTTTCTTATCTCATAGTGAAGATGCGGACCTGTTACCCGTCCAGTTTTTCCACTCTCTGCAATAAGCTGACCTCTGTTTATCCTCTGACCTTTTTTTACTTTTATCTTATCTAGATGTGCATACCTGGTTTCATAGCCTTTAGAATGTTTAAGAATAACTATCTTACCATACCCACTCATCCATCCTGCATATGTAACGGTTCCGTTTTCCGAAGCTTTTACATTTACATAATGGGCTCGTAAATCTACTCCCATATGACCTATCCACCTTTTTAATACAGGGTGAAATCTTCTACCATAGGGACTGGTTACACCCTTCCAGCTTACCGGCCAATATACATCGAACCCTTTCTTGGTTCTTGTAATCCTGGCTAGATCCACCTTAGGATTATTTATTATTAACATCTGATTCAGACGAACTGTATTCGATGTTAAATTATTGGTAGTTTTTAATTCACTCACGGTTTTTCCAAATTTTGAAGCTATCTTTGAGAGAGAGTCTCCCTTAACTACCTTATAGGTTATGGAATTTCCCCTGGTGATTTTAAGTTTTTCTCCAATTTTTAGATACTTTCCCATATTGGGGTTGTTGTATTTTAAGACAGTCTGCGACTGGCCAAATCTATTCGCAATTCCACCCAGTGTATCTCCTGATTTCACCTTATAATATGTGATCTTTGCTCTTTTTTTCGATTCTTCCTGTGTTTCCTTACTTATAATAGTATATTGTTTTTCATATACTTTAAAGTTAGAACTTAATAGCTGGTAACCACCATTATCTGCCTCTGATTCAGTATAGTAATCTGTAAAATCATTCAAATTAACCACTTCTTTTTCCAACTTTTTAAGAGTATTATATGCTAAAAACATATTAAATACAAGTAAAATTACGAGAAGCTTTCTCATTTTTTTATTCAATTTTTTGCTTCTCCTTTCGAATAGTAGTTTAACAACTCTTCATTAGTTTTTGTTTTTTTTATAGTGTCTATTAGTTGTTTAGAACCTTCAGCGGTACTAAATTTACTGAGATATCTACGAATCTTCCAAATTGTCGAGAGTTTATCATCTTCAATCAATAACTCCTCTTTTCTTGTTCCCGATCTTTTTATATCGATAGCCGGATATATTCTCAGTTCAGCTAAAGTCCTGTCCAAATGAATATCCATATTTCCAGTACCTTTAAACTCTTCAAAAATAACATCATCCATCCTGCTTCCAGTATCTACCAAAGCTGTAGCTAAAATGGTCAAACTTCCACCACCACGAATGTTTCTTGCTGATCCAAAGAATTTCTTTGGATAATATAGAGCTGTTGGATCTATTCCACCAGATATAAGTCTACCACTAGATGGTATCACAATATTATAGGCTCTTGCAAGTCTCGTTATGGAATCCATCAATATTACAACATCTTTCCCATCTTCCAATATTCTCTTGGCCTTATCTAAAACCATCTCAGTTACCTTGATATGATTTTTGGGATCTTCATCAAAGGTAGATGAAAAAACTTTAGCTCCATGAACTGTTTCCTTTATATCAGTCACTTCTTCAGGTCTTTCATCTATGAGTAATATCCATACTTCTAAACCTTTATTATTTTTTATTATACTGTTGGCAATATTACTTATGAGCATAGTTTTTCCAGCTTTAGGAGGTGCTACAATAAGACCCCTCTGCCCTTTTCCCAGTGGTGCAATCAGATCGATAACTCTTCCCGAGATATCACCCTGCCCTCCTAAGATGATCTTTTCATCTGGATATGCCGGGGTTAACTCATCAAAGGGTACACGATTTTCTGCTTTTTCTAAATTATCTCCATTTATTAGGAGGATCTTTCTCATGGCATAGTTTTTCTCTGTTCCTACCGGTACTCTGGCTTCACCCAGGACTGTATCACCATTTCTAATCTTAAATCTTCTTATCTGCGTAGAAGATATATATACATCCTTTTCCACATTGGTTTCACGAAGAAAGCCATACCCATCAGCAAATACTTCGATCTTACCCCAAGCTATGGTATGCCCATCGGTCTCCCTTACATATTCACCTATTTTTTCAATCAATTCCAATTTTTTATAATCATAAGATTTATCTATATTTAATTTTTTAGCTATCTCCCTCAATTCTGAAAGGAGTAATCCACTTAAATCTACCAAAGTCATCATCACCTTTTTATATATAATATATACATCGCTACAAAGTAAACCATTCCAATAATATATGTATCATATCTTCTTTTTTTATTTTTAAACATAATTCCCATCATAAATACCAAAAGTATCAGCATAGAAAATATAGCTGTTAACTTATGAAATCCACCCAATGAACGATATATATTTTGATCCCTTAAAAATAGATCTGTAATAAATATAATCATTATATTAAAGATGTTGCTTCCCAATAAATTTCCAGCAGCCATATCATATGACTTTAATTTAATTGCTTCAATACTTACGGTTAATTCCGGTAAAGATGTTGCCAAGGCTATCAATATCAAGCCTACAAAAGATTCTCCCAATTCAATTCCGAAGAATGGCGTGCTGGCAATCTTATCCCCTATGAAGCTAAGCCCTGTTCCTAAAACAACTACGAAAAATGCATTTACAGCAAATCCCTTTTTTGCCTGGGGTAGTGTTATCCCACCTTCTTCTATCTCATGGAATTCCTTTATCTCCTCCTCCAATTTTTCACTAAACTCATCATTTTTTTGATGTTCATAGATATAGATCGATTTCATTGCTATAAAATAAACTCCTAAAATTATCAGGGAAAATAAACTGATGTTCATTATTCCCTCTGTTGGAAATAAAAACCCCAATAAAAATACTAACGTTAAAATTATAGCCCAAAAACCAGCCATAAAGTTGTTACTGCTTATCTTAGATGAAAAAGAGGTAGATTTTAGTACAAATATATCAACTATAAATACTACGAATATATTAAACAAATTACTTCCAAATATATTCGCTACTGCCATCTGAGGGTTCCCCATGAGGGTAGCACTGATACTTGTAACCATCTCCGGCAGGGAGGTTACCGCCGCTAGCATCACTATCCCTATCCAGGATTTTTCTATCCCCATCAAGTCTCCTATGGCATCCCCGTATAAACTTAATTTTTTACCTACCATTATTATAAATCCTGCCAATACTGCAAAGATTAATATGTATAACATCTTATCACCTCTATTTTATACTAACTCTCCATAAAGAGTCCATGTTTTTGCCGTTACAATTTTAACATCTACAAAAGTTCCCTTTAAAGAACTGTCCCCTTCAAAGATAACTACTTTATTTTCACTTATCCTGCCGGTCATTCTCTCTTTATTCCTATGACTTACACCTTCTACCAAGACTTTTACAGTTTTACCTACATAACTTAAACTTATTTCTTTAGCATTTTCATTTTGAGCTTCTATCAATCTAAGCAGTCTTGATTGTTTTATATCTTCTGGAATTTGGTCTTCCATAGTTGCAGCTGGTGTTCCCTCCCTTATGGAATATTTAAACATATAAGCATTTTCATACTTAACATGTCTTATTACATCCATAGTCTCTAAAAAGTCTTCCTCTGTCTCCCCGGGGAATCCCACTATGATATCTGTAGTCAACGATATATCCGGCAGTGCAGCTTTTACCCTGTCTACTAAGGCAATATACTCTTCCTTGGTATACTTTCTATTCATCGCTTTCAACATATTAGTCGATCCCGACTGCACCGGCAGATGAAGATTTCTAGCAATCTTTTCAGGGTATTTTGCTGCGACTTCCAATACATCCATTGTAAGATCTTTTGGATGCGGCGATACATATCTCAACCAATAATCCCCTTCTATCTTACATATTTCGTCCAGTAATTTAGCAAAATTAACCTCATGATTATTTTCAAAATCATTTCCGTACGAATTTACATTCTGTCCCAATAATAAAATATCCTTATATCCTTTTTGTATATATTTTTTCACATCGTTTACAATATCTTCCATAGGAACCGATCTTTCACGACCCCTTACATATGGAACTATACAGTATGTACAAAAATTATTACAACCATAGTTTATAGCTACAGAAGCTGTAATTCCATCTCCAAAATTAGCATCTATCCTGGGCGGCAGTTCATCTTCCTTATCTGTTAATACTGCGTGTTCTATTTCTCCCGCTAGTATTTTCTCCATAATTTCTGGCAATTGTGCTATATTTTGATTTCCAATTATAATATCAATATATGGTGCTCTCTTTAATAATTCTTCCTTTTCCTCTTGAGCTACACAACCAGTAACTCCTATAATTAAATTTCCGCCTCTGGCATTTTTTATAGTCTTTAAGTTCCCTAATTTCCCCTCTATCTTCCCTGCTGCTCCACTTCTTACAGTACATGTATTTAAAAATACTGCATCTGAATTGTGGATGTCATCAGTCATCTCATATCCATTTTCTTCTAATAATTTCTTCATTTTAGCAGTCTCATTTACATTCATTTGACAACCATATGTTACTATTGTGGCTTTTTTCTTACTCATTAATTTCCTCCATCCAACATCTTTTCTACCTTCAATTTAACCCCGTATATTGTAACATAATACTTTATTTTTCGATAGGGTTACTTAAAGACTTCCCCTGCTTCTAAATACCATAACAGCAGATCAAAATGATCCATAGGAATTTCTATCTCCCTGCAATACTTTTCGATTTTTTTCTCAATTTCCAAATATTTTTTAGGAGTTATAGTCTTAGGCACTTCATCAATCACTCCTAATCTCATTATATTTTTCAAGATATGCCTGTCTAAGATGGCTATTTCATCTCCAAACCCTATATTTCTAAGAAAATGACTGGCTTCTTTATATCCTATCCCCTTGATATTTTTTACCAGCCAAATTCTTTTTTCAAACACATCACCTATCTTGTCGACCAATGTCTTGGTGACTATCCTGCCCTCTTCATCTTTCATAAATTCACGGAGGATCACCAGGTTTTTTGCTTTAGTATTTTTAAATCTCACTACATTTAGATACGGTATCAAGTCGTCTTCCATCCCCGTCCAAAATACCTCAGCCCCTAACATTCCATTTATTGCCTTTTCAGCTCCCCTAGCCTTGGATTGAGGTGTCAGAATACAGAAGGCCAGCTCCACATGGACATCCTCATTATTTCCACTAAACCAAATCTCTTTATACCCCTCTATCCTGGCCTCTATTGCCGGTTTTATCTTTTTATACACTTCCATTATCTCATCTAAATATTCATTACCCATCTATAACCTCCCTGACACTTCTAAGATATACTAATTTTTTACTTCATTCTTCTGATTTTTCCTCTTTTGACAAACTTAATATTAATTTTTAATAAAATACTATATAAATTATTAATGCAATATTACTTTTATTATTCACTGAATTTATCACAGCTTGACATACTACGTCCATATACGTATAATGTAATGTATATATAATATAAAATTTTAGGAGGTTGATAATTTTGACTGGTAGAAAAATTTCCCTAAACAGGGCTAAAGAACTTAAGAGTACCATAGATGATTATTTAATAGCAAGGGACGGTATACCAACTGGTATGAGTGAAGGTGTAAGGAAGCAATTTGAGATTTCAAAAGCCATCCTTTTAAAGCATTTTGGTGCTACAGAAAAAGACTGGAATGATTTTAAATGGCAGCTTTCAAATAGAATCACAGATGTTAAAACTTTAAGCTTGATCTTAGATCTAACTGAAGAAGAAAAAAAAGAGATTCAAAGTGTAGGAGATAAGTATAGATGGGCAGTTTCACCATACTATGCTTGTTTACTCGATCCAAAGGATAAATATGATCCTATTAGAATGCTCAGTATCCCTGCAGCTATTGAATTAGATAACAACTCTGGAGATGCTGATCCCATGGGAGAGGAATTTACTAATCCTGCTGGAAGTATCACTAGAAGATATCCGGACAGACTTATCATCAATACAACCAATGAATGTGCAATGTATTGCAGACATTGTCAAAGAAGAAGAAATATTGGTGAAAGCGACAATGCTACCCATGATAAAGATCTTTTAGAATCCATTGAGTATATCAGAAACAACCCTGAAGTTAGAGATGTATTGCTTACTGGAGGAGATGTTTTAGCACTATCCGACTCTAGATTGGAGTGGATCTTAGCTGAACTTAGAACTATTCCTCATGTAGAAATCATTAGATTAGGTAGTAGAACACCCGTTACTATGCCGCAAAGAATAACAGATGACCTGGTAAATATGATAAAGAAATATCATCCTATCTATTTAAACACGCATTTCAATCATCCAAAGGAAATCACTCCTGAAGCTAAGGCTGCATGTGAGAAATTAGCTAACAACGGAGTTCCTGTAGGAAACCAAGCTGTTCTGTTA
>JAUXGP010000107.1 GCA_030621995.1 Psychrilyobacter sp. | reverse complement strand
TGATTATTGTTTCTATAATTTTTTTCTGAAATCCTTAAAGAGAAGTTTTCGTTGCTATAACTCTGATTTTGATCGAATAAAGCTAATATCCCTAGGATAAGCTCTTCACGATAAACATCTTGAACTGAGAAAAAAGTTGAATTATGGTCATTTGTTTTTTCTTCTTTATTGTCTACGTTTTTAATTCTTTCTAAATAGAAACGTAGTTCAATTAATCTAAAAATTTTATTTTTAATTAAATTAAAAACCTTTTCTTTTTCTCCCATAAATTCAACCCCTTCTTTTATCCTGTATTTTGTTATACAACAGTATAGAACTTTGAATATTTCTTTTAAATATTAGTCTCTCCAAGCTGGAACTTCAAATTTTTTCTATAGAAACATTAAATATTTTAGAAAAGTTTAATTTGAATAGATCTATTATATCTTCTCTTGTAATTTTTTTACCTTCGTTTAATATTGAAGTAACTCCTAGATCACTTAGGCCACAAGGATTAATGTTATTAAAATAATCTAGAACAACTTCATGATTTATTGCAATGCCGTGAAGTGTTCTCCATTTTTTAACTTCTATTCCTATAGCACAAATTTTTCCTTTTTCAGTGAAAATACCGATAATCCCTTCTTTTTTATGAACCTTTATTCCTAGTTCTTCTAATGTTAGAATTACAACATCTTCTAAAGATTCAATATACCATTTGATACTTTTTTTAAAGTGAGTTAAATTTAGAATAGGATAGATAACTATTTGACCAGGACCATGAAAAGTTACCTTTCCTCCCCTTCTAATATCAATCAGCTCAATACCTTTTTCCTGTACCTGTTCTGGTGAAAGAAAAATCTCTGTGTCTTCCCCTCTAATACCCTTAGTTATCGTAGGATTAGGTTCAGTTATAATAAGGTATCCAAAATCTTCCTGACAATTATTTAAGTTTTCTAAAAATTTAAGTTGTAAATCATATGATTTTAGATATGGGACCCTTCCAGTATCTATTACTTTGATATCTTTCATGATCTACTTATAGGAAATTTGGTAGCTAAAGCTTGAACTTCTTTCCTATAATTTTTTCCGTCCTTACTTTCGATAACATCTGCAATTATATTAGCAATTGTCACCATTTGCTCCTTTTTCATACCTCTACTAGTTATAGCAGGAGTTCCTATTCTTATACCACTTGTTACAAATGGTTTTTGAGGGTCATTTGGAACAGCATTTTTATTTGTTGTGATATCCGCTTCTAAAAGAAGTCTTTCAGCTTCTTTACCAGTTATCCCCTTACTTTGAAGGTCAATGAGAAACATATGGTTGTCGGTTCCTCCAGATACTATATTAAATCCTCTTTCAATCAGAGTTTCACTTAAGGCCTTTGCATTTTTAAGAACTTGTTTTTGGTATTTTTTAAAGTCATCTGAAAGAGCTTCTTTAAATGCCACAGCTTTGGCTGCAATTACGTGCATTAGAGGCCCGCCTTGAATACCTGGGAAGACAGTTTTATTAATTTTTTTCATAACATTTTCATCATTTGAAAGAATAATCCCACCACGTGGTCCACGCAATGTTTTATGGGTTGTAGATGTCACTACATGAGCATGAGGGACAGGATTATTGTGCAGACCTGCTGCTACAAGACCTGCAATATGTGCCATATCTACCATAAGGTATGCTCCTACTTCATCTGCTATTTCTCTAAATTTTTTAAAATCAATCTCTCTTGAGTAAGCACTAGCTCCTGCTATAATTAACTTTGGTTTTTCCCTCAGAGCTGCTTCCCTGATATTGTCATAGTCTATAATTTGTTCTTCTTCGGTTAATTTATACGATACCACATCGTAAAGGATACCTGAAAAGTTTACAAAATGACCATGAGTGAGATGCCCGCCTTGATCTAATGCCATACCCAGTACCTTATCCCCTACATTTAGAAGACCCATATAGACAGCCATATTAGCCTGAGAACCCGAGTGAGGTTGGACATTTGCATATTTACAACCATAGAGTTGAGTCAATCTTTTGATTGCAAGTTTTTCCACAACGTCCACATATTCACACCCACCATAATATCTTTTATCTGGGTATCCCTCAGCATATTTATTTGTAAATTCAGAGCCCATTGCTTCCATAACAGCTTTAGAAACAAAATTTTCAGAGGCAATTAATTCAATTCCATTTTCTTGTCTTTCTTTTTCATTAATTATTTGATCGAAGACTTCCTTATCAACATCACTAAGTCTTTTACTATACATTAGAATCCCTCCAGGTGTTTATATCTAAAAATTAAAAGAGCTTTATTTTTTCTTTCTTTTACATCCCCTTTTATAAATTGAACTTTAATCTTATCATTAAGTAAAAATTCTTCATCTATTAAATCTTCAACATAATTTTGAACTTCTTCTACCTCATCCTGAGATAATTCAGACCTTACTCCAAATGGCAGAGCAAATGCCTTTTCCCTATCTCATGTGTCACAAATTTTTGCATCTCTTTCAAGAAGAGATTCTAATATACTATCTTCTATAGCTTTTTTAGCCGATTTACCATTTAAAAAACTCATTAATTCTCCTCCTTTTTCAATTATTATCCTGGAATTATATACTACCAAGAGTGAGTAACGATTATATCTCTTGCAGCTTTTCCTTCATCAACTCTTTTAATTAATGTAGTTGTCGGTGCTGATAGAACAACCTCAGGATTTTCCTCCATCTCTTTTCTTATAGTAATCATAGCATCTATAAATTCATCCATTGTTTCTTTACTCTCAGTTTCTGTAGGCTCTATCATCATAGCTCCTTTTACAATAAGCGGGAAATAGATTGTTGGTGGATGGTATCCAAAATCTAAAAGTCTTTTTGCAATATCAAGTGTAGTTACACTTTCATGCTTTGGCTCTGTTAATACAAACTCATGTTTACATACTCTATCAACTGCAATAGGGTAATGCTCTTTTAATCTTGCCATCATATAATTTGCATTAAGAACCGCAGTTTCACTTGCAGTCGTTAGTCCACTTCCACCCATTGTCAATATATATGCATATGATCTTAAAATAACCCCATAATTCCCATAAAAATTACGAACTTTACCTATACTATCGGGTCTATCATAGTTAAGACAATATTTTTCACCTGTTTTTTGTATAACAGGTACTGGTTGGAAATCGGCAAGTTTACTTTTAAACCCTATCGCTCCACTTCCAGGACCTCCCCCTCCATGTGGAGTAGAAAAAGTCTTATGTATATTATAATGCATTACATCAAAACCCATATCCCCAGGTCTAGCTTTTCCCATGATGGCATTCATATTTGCCCCATCATAGTATAGCAATCCACCAGCTTCATGGATAAGAGTCGATATCTCTTGAATATTTGCTTCAAAAATTCCAAGGGTACTAGGGTTAGTTAACATAAATCCTGCTAGTTCATCGTTTAGATGCTCTTTTAGGGCATCTATATCCACGTCACCTTCAGGAGTTGATTTAATCTCAATTATATTAAATCCTACAACTTGTGCCGAAGATGGATTAGTTCCATGAGCAGCATCAGGTAATATTATATTTTTTCTTTTGAAATCTCCATTTTTTTCATGGTAAGCTTTTATCATCATAAGCCCTGTCATCTCTCCATGAGAACCTGCTGCTGGTTGAAGACATACTTCATCCATTCCAGAAACTTCGGCTAAATGTAAAGCTGTCTCATGCATCATCTCAAGAGCTCCCTGCACACTTTCTTCAGGCTGATAAGGGTGAAGATTTACCATCTTAGAGTTTCGAGCTATCTCTTCATTTATTTTAGGGTTGTATTTCATTGTACAAGATCCCAAAGGATAGAATCCTGTATCTAATCCAAAGTTTTTATTAGATAGACGAGTATAGTGTCTAACTACATCATTTTCACTCACTTCTGGAAGTTTTACATCCTTTGTTTTTAATAGATTTTTCGGTATTGCTAAATCAAGAGGGGCATTTCCTACCTCTAATTCCGGAAGAGAATAACCACATCTTCCCTTTTTAGAAATTTCAAATATAAGTTTATTATATTCTTTCATCTATATCTCACCCATCCTTTCAGCAAAGTCATCTATCTCTAATTTACTTCTTTTTTCCGTAGTACATACTAAAGATGTATTTTTAAATTCAGGATATTCATTTTCCAAAGGATATCCACCCAAAATTCCAGCTTGTAATAATTTTTCATTGATAAGTTCAGGAGACTCCTTCCCCTCGATTACAAATTCTCTGAAAAAAGGTCTATTAAATTTTAATTTATATCTATCTGATTCTATGATTTTACTCATAGTATAGTTAGCTTTTTTAAAACATTGTTCAGCTACTTTTTCCAATCCTACTTTTCCTAAAAGACTCATATGAATAGTAGCAGCCAAAGCATTTAATGCATGATTAGAGCAGATATTAGAAGTAGCTTTATCCCTTCTAATATGCTGTTCTCTTGCTTGAAGAGTTAAAACATAAGATCTTTTACCATCTTGATCAACACTTTCTCCAGCTATCCTTCCTGGTATCTTTCTAATAAGTCCTTTATTTACCGCCATAAATCCTAGATAAGGTCCACCAAATGTAAGTCCGCTTCCAAAACTCTGGGCATCTCCAACAACAATATCTGCTCCAGATTCTCCAGGAGTTTTAAGCATTCCCATTGCGATAAGATCTGTGCATACAATATATTTTGTTTTTTTATCTGTAATATTTTCTCTGATTTCATCAAGATCTTCGATTATTCCAAAGAAATTAGGGCTTTGTACTATTACTCCTGCTGTTTTATCAGAAATTTTTGCTTTTAAATCTGCGATAGAAGTTGCACCTTCGTCTAGCTCTACCTCTACTACCTTTATATCTCTAAATCTACAATATGTTTCAAGAACTTTTCTTGTTTCGGGATGAACACTTTTAGAAACAACTATTTCTTTTCTTTTAGTAACAGTTGCTGCTATCATAGCTGCTTCTGTTGCTGATGTGGCACCGTCATACATTGAAGCATTGGATGCGAACATCCCAGTTAAGTCAGCTATCATTGTCTGAAATTCAAATATACACTGTAATGTTCCTTGACTAATTTCAGGCTGATATGGTGTATAAGCTGTATAAAATTCAGATCGACTAATCAAATGGTCAACTGCTGCAGGAGTGTAGTGATCGTATGCTCCCGCTCCCCTAAAACATATAAGTTCTGATAAATTCTTATTACCCAATTCTTCTATTCTTCTTTTTAATTCTATCTCAGACATAGGTGAACAAATATTTAATTTATTGACTGGTTTTAAATTTTTAGGGATATCATCAAAAAGTTCCTCAACGCTACCAATACCAATTACATCTAACATCTCTTTTCTATCTTCCTCCGTAGTAGGTATATATCTAAACATTAATGAGCCTCCTCACATAATTCACTATATGCTGAGAAATCTAATAATGAATCTAATTCTCCTTTGTCTGAAAGTTCAATTTTTAGAATCCAAGTTCCGTATGGATCTTCATTTAATAAAGTAGGACTATCTTCTAAATCCTCGTTAACTTCAATAATTTTTCCTGATACAGGCATATATGAATCTGAAGCTGCTTTTACAGACTCTATAACACCGAAAACTTCTGCAATCTCAAGTTCATCATCAATTTCAGGTAATTCTACATATACAATTTCCCCTAATGATTTTTGTGCATGGTCAGTAATTCCTATAAATGCTATGTTCCCTTCAACCTTGATCCATTCATGATCTTTTGAATAAAGTAATTTTTCCATGTTTAATTCCTCCTCTAAATTTTTTATTTATTTTTTGTATTTTTTTTCTAGAAATTTTTTACTAATTACTTCGGCATCTACAAGTTTCTTTCTAACTTCTATTTGAATATTTTTACCTAATTTAGCATATTCTATATCTATAAGGGCAAGACCAATACTTTCTTTTTGTCCAGGAAGTTGGTAACCTGTTGTAATGGCTCCAATCTCTTTACCATTAGCAAAGATTTTATATCCATTTCTAGCAATCCCTTTTCCCATCAATTTAAATCCAGCAATTCTTCTTTTCAAACCTTCTTTTTTTTGTTCCACCAGAATATTTTTCCCTATAAAATCACCGACCTCTAATTTTACAAAGAATCCAAGTCCTGATTC